>NZ_PSWH01000026.1:0-51970 GCF_002932105.1 Rathayibacter sp. AY1C1
TCCTCGGCGATGAGGGCGCCCGCAGCGAGGTCCCACGGGTTCAGGCCCCGCTCGTAGTACGCGTTCAGCTGCCCGGTGGCCACCGAGCACAGGTCGAGCCGAGCGGGCCTCCAGGGAGAGGCACCGCTCGGTTCCGTGAGCGCAGCCTGTGCGAACATCACGAATTCATAAAGGATAACCACGGCCGGCGGGATCCGGCCAGAGGCCGCCGCGCACAGGCGCGATCGGGGCACGACCCGCGGCGAGCCCCGGCGGGATCCTGCGCCGATCCGCCTCTCGGCGCACGGAATCCTTGTCGGCCCGGCCTGGGAGAGCGGTTACACCTCGTCCGCGCGCAGGCGGCGCAGCAGATCCTCCAGCTCGGCGAAGAGAGGATCCGGTGCCGCGATGAGCAGGCCGGAGCCGAAGGGCGCGCCGTCGAGTCCCGCGACCCGCGCGCCCGCCTCCTCGGCGATGAGGGCGCCCGCAGCGAGGTCCCACGGGTTCAGGCCCCGCTCGTAGTACGCGTTCAGCTGCCCGGTGGCCACCGAGCACAGGTCGAGCGCCGCCGAGCCGATGCGGCGGATGTCGCGGACCGAGCCCAGGAGCTCCTGCACCACGGCGCCCTGGCGCATCCGGCGGCCCGCGTCGTAGCCGAAGCCGGTGCCCACCAGCGCGAGCGAGAGGGAGGAGGGAGCCGAGACCTGCAGCACGACTCCGTCCCGCTCGGCTCCCCCGCCTCGGCTGGCCGTGGTCACCTCGCCCGTCGCTCCGTTCACGACCGCGCCGGCGAGCGCGGTCCAGGTCGCGGGATCCGGCTCCCCCTCCACCACAGCGATGCTGACCGCGTAGGAGGGGATGCCGTAGAGGTAGTTGACGGTCCCGTCGATCGGATCGACGACCCAGGTCAGCCCGCTCGTGCCGCCCCCCGACCCCGACTCCTCGCCGAGGAAGCCGTCGTCCGGACGCGCCTCGGCCAGGCGCCGGCGGATCAGCTCCTCGACCTCCCGGTCCGCGGCCGTCACCACGTCCTCCGGGGACGACTTCGACGCGGCGATCTCGACACCGTCCTGCCGCCGCTGGCGGGCGAGGTGCGCCGCCTCGACGGCGATCGAGCGGGCGATGGCGAGGAGGGGGGCGTTGTCGCTCATGGCCCCAGCCTAGGGATCGGGCCCATCATGGGGAGATGAGCACCCCTATCGCCCTCACGGGAGCCACCGGAGCCGTGGGCGGTCGCGTCGCGCGCGAGCTCGCCGACGCCGGTCACGCCCTCCGCCTGCTGGTCCGCGACCCGTCCCGCGCGCCCGAGCTCCCCGGGGCCGAGGTGGTGCGCTCCTCCTTCGCCGACGCGGGCGACTCGCTCGAGGGCGTGCGCCTCCTCCTGATGGTCTCCGCCTCCGAGAACGAGGAGCGCCGCGCCGAGCACCTCGCGTTCGTCGACGCAGCCGCCGCCGCGGGTGTCGAGCACGTCGTCTACACCTCCTTCGCCGGAGCCGCACCCGACGCGGTCTTCACCCTCGCCCGAGACCACGCGGCCACCGAGGACGCGATCCGCCGCTCCGGCATGGGCTGGACGTTCCTCCGCGACAACCTCTACCTCGACTTCCTGCCCGCGATGCTCGGCGAGGACGGCGCGATCCGCGGACCCGCGGGATCGGGCCGGGCCGCCGTCGTCGCGCGCGAGGACGTGGCACGCTCGGCCGCGGCGGTCCTCCGCTCCCCCTCCGAACACCGCGGAGCCGCCTACGAGCTGACCGGGCCCGAGGCCCTCACCCTCGACGAGGTCGCCGCGACACTGACGGCGGCGGGCCGCCCCGCCGTGTACGTCGACGAGACCCTCGGGGAGGCGTACGCGTCACGCCGCCGGTGGAACGCACCGGACTGGCAGCTGGACGCCTGGGTCAGCACCTACTCCGCGATCGCCGCCGGACAGCTGGAGCACGTGTCGGGCGACGTCGAGCGGCTGACCGGACGGCCGCCGCTCTCCCTCGCGGGGTTTCTGGAGCAGGAGGCGCGGGTCTGAGTCGATGGCGCGGGCCGGGCCGACAGCGCGGGCCGGGCGACCGCGGAGGCCGGGCCGACGGCGTGCGGGGTGCGACGGGACGAAGACGCCGGGCCCGGCGATCCGCCGGACCGGTGCTCCCCCGGAAAGGCACTCCGCCGGAACGGCGATCCCCCGACATGCGGAACGCCCCGCGCATCTCGTGATGCCGGGGCGTCTGCTGGGTGTTCCTGCTCGGTGGCGAGTGAGGGATTCGAACCCCCGAAGGCTACGCCGTCTGATTTACAGTCAGATCCCTTTGGCCGCTAGGGTAACTCGCCGTGGCGCACCCGACCGCGTGTTCACAACCGGAGGCGCTCAGCAAGGATACCCACGCGACCGGCGGATCGGAAATCGGTGCCGCGAGGCCTCTGTCCGCCTCCGCCGCGTAGCGGGACGCCGCCTCCGCGACCTTCCCCGCGTAGCTCCCGGCCGGGTTGTAGGCCGCGATCGCCGCCCGCCATCCCGACTCCGTCGAGAGGTCGCCGCCGGCGTCGCAGAGGTACCGGGCGGCGGTCACCGCCTGCTGGTCCACGTTCTGCGGATCCCATCCGCTCGACGCCCACGCCATCCACGTCGCCGGGATGATCTGCAGCGGACCCATCGCCCGGTCGACCTCGGCGTCGCCGTCCAGAGCCCCGCCGTCGTTGTCGGGGACCCGGTCGAAGCGCGCTCCGTCCAGGCGCGGACCGTAGATCGGCTCCGTCGGCCGCCCGTCCTCGCCCAGCTCGCCGCCGTCGATCGTGCCGTGCCTGCTCTCGACGTAGCCGATGCCGGCCAGGGTCGCCCAGTCCAACCGGCAGTCGGGGTCGACCGACGCCGTGAGGAGGGCCGTGCCCGCGTAGGCGGTGAGCGCACGCAGCGGGATGCCGCTCCCCTCGGACGCCGAGCCCAGCCACGCCTCGTCGGCGAGCAGTCGCACCGGCGTCGCCGCGGCCTGCTCGGGATCCTCCAGCACGACGGGGTCGGCCGCGACGGGAGCGGTCGCCGCGGGAGGGACGGTGGACAGGCCCTCCTCGACCGTCAGCGCGGGCGGCCGCTGGCCGCAGCCGGCCAGGAGGAGGCCTGCGAGCGGGACGAGGACGAGAACGGGGAGGCGGCGCACCCCTCAGAGGTACCAGCCGCGCCTGGGGCCGGGCTCCGCCACGCCTGAAAGCTAAACTCGGAGCCATGGCAGATTCAACGTTCGACGTCGTCAGCAAGATCGACAAGATGGAGGCGGACAACGCCCTGAACCAGGCCCACAAGGAGGTCGAGCAGCGCTACGACTTCAAGAACGTCGGCGCCTCGATCGCCTGGAGCGGCGAGAAGATCCTGATCAAGGCCAACACCGAGGAGCGGGCGAACGCCATCCTCGACGTCTTCCAGTCGAAGCTGATCAAGCGCGGCATCAGCCTCAAGAGCCTCGACGCGGGCGAGCCCTTCGCGTCCGGCAAGGAGTACCGGATCGAGGCCACCCTCAAGGAGGGCATCGACCAGGAGCACGCGAAGAAGATCAACAAGCTCATCCGCGACGAGGCGCCGAAGTCGGTCAAGTCGCAGATCCAGGGCGACGAGCTCCGCGTCTCCTCGAAGAGCCGCGACGACCTCCAGGCGACCATGGCGCTCCTGCGCGGGGCCGACCTCGAGCTCGACCTCCAGTTCGTCAACTTCCGCTGAGGAATGACGCACACGGGAGCACGCGCGTGACCGCCGGAATAGACGAGCCCGACCGGCGGGGCCGCACCGGACTCGACCGGGAGGGCCTCGACCTCGTCGGGAACCCCGACGTCGTCGTGAAGGAGGTCACCCTCCTCTCGAGCGACTGGTACGTCCTCCGCACCACCCGCTTCGACTACCGGCACCGCGACGGCAGCTGGACCAGCGAGCAGCGCGAGACGTACGACCGGGGGAACGGCGCGGCGGTCCTGCTCTACGACGCCGACGCGCGCACCGTCGTCCTGATCCGGCAGTTCCGCTACCCCGCGTACGTGAACGGCGACCTCGACGGGATGCTCCTCGAAGTGCCCGCCGGTCTCCTGGACGAGGACGGGCCCGAGGAGGGCGCCCGCCGGGAGGCGTCCGAGGAGACCGGACTCGAGGTCGGCCGGCTCGAGCACGTGTTCGACGCGTTCATGAGCCCCGGCTCGGTCACCGAGAAGCTGCACTTCTACGCCGGCCGCTACCGCGCGGGCACCCGCAGCGGAGCGTTCGCGGGACTCGCCGACGAGGGCGAGGACATCGAGGTACTCGAGCTCTCGTTCGACGAGGCGCTGACCCAGATCGGCGTGCAGATCGTCGACGCGAAGACGATCGTGCTCCTGCAGTGGGCGGCTCTGTCCGGCCCGTTCTCGCGCTGACGCGCGAGCGTCGCGGCTGCGAACGCGTCAGCGCGCGTACTCGGCGAGGGCGCGTCCGGTCAGCGTGTCCGCCGCCGCGAGCCCGACCGGAGTCCCCTCGAAGACGATCGTCCCTCCGTCGTGCCCGGCTCCGGGCCCCACGTCGATGATCCAGTCCGCGTGCGCCATCAGGGCGCGGTGGTGCTCGATCACCACGACCGAGTTCCCGGAGTCGACCAGCCGGTCGAGCAGTCCGAGCAGCGTGTCGACGTCCGCGAGGTGCAGGCCCGTGGTCGGCTCGTCGAGCAGGTAGACGGATCCGGACGAGGCCATGTTGATCGCGAGCTTGAGGCGCTGACGCTCGCCCCCGGACAGCGTGTTCAGCGGCTGTCCGAGAGTGAGGTAGCCGAGACCGACGTCGACGAGACGGGCGAGCACCGTGTGCGCCGGTCCGCTCGCGAAGAACTCCGCGGCGTCGACGATCGGCATCGAGAGCACCTCGTGGATGTTCCTCCCGCGGAGGCGGTACTCGAGCACCTCAGCGGTGAACCGCTTGCCGTCGCACTCCTCGCAGACCGACGAGACCGTCGCGGCGGGGCCCAGCTCGGTGAAGATCATCCCGGCCCCCTTGCAGACGGGGCAGGCGCCTGCCGAGTTCGCGCTGAAGAGCGCTGGTCTCACACCGTTCGCCTTCGCGAAGGCCGCCCGGATCGCGTCGAGGACCCCGGTGTAGGTCGCCGGATTGCTGCGCCGCGAGCCGCGGATCGGCGACTGGTCGGCCACCACCACGCCCGGCCGACCCGCGAGCGAGCCGTGCAGGAGCGACGACTTGCCCGAGCCGGCGACTCCGGTGACGACGGTCAGCACGCCCAGCGGGACGTCCACGTCGACGCCGCGGAGGTTGTGCGTGGAGGCCCCGCGGATCTCCACCGCCCCGGTCGGACGGCGCACGGCCTCCTTCAGCGGGACGCGGTGACCGAGATGACGGCCCGTCAGGGTGTCGGACGTGCGCAGCTGCGCCACCGTCCCCTCGAACCGCAGCTCGCCGCCGTGCGCACCGGCCCTCGGACCGAGGTCGACCACGTGATCGGCGATCTCGATGATCTCCGGCTTGTGCTCGACCACCAGGACGGTGTTGCCCTTGTCCCGCAGGCGGCGCAGCAGCTCGATCATCCGCGAGACGTCGTGCGGATGCAGACCCGCCGTCGGCTCGTCGAAGACGTACGTGACGTCCGTGAGGCTCGATCCCAGATGCCGCACCATCTTGACCCGCTGCGCCTCACCGCCCGAGAGGGTGCCCGACTCCCGATCGAGCGACAGGTAGCCCAGCCCGACCTGGACGAGGGCGTCGAGCGTCCCGAGGAGGGTCTCGACGATAGGAGCGACGGACGGCGCCTGCAGCCCGCGGAGCCACGCGGCGAGGTCGGTCGCCTGCAGCGCGGCGCACTCGGCGATGTTCCGGCCCCCGATGCGCGACTCCAGTGCCGCGCGGGTGAGCCGGCCGCCTCCGCACTCGGGACAGGCGGCGAAGGTGGCCACCCGCTCGGCGAAGGCGCGGATGTGCGGCTGCGCCGCCTCCTTCGCCAGGTAGAGGCGGGTGACCTTCACCAGGAGGCCCTCGTAGGTCATCGTCATCCCGGCGATGGCCATCTTCGTGGCCGGACGGTGGAGGAACGCGTCCATCTGCTCGGGCGTGAAGTCGGCGATCGGCACATCGGCCGGATAGAGGCCCGACTCGGCGAGGCCCTTCCAGTACCAGCCGCCGACGACGAAGTTGGGGATCGCGTCGAGAGCGCCGCCCTCGAGCGACTTCGAGCGGTCGATCAGCGCGTCGAGGTCGATGCTCGACACCCGGCCCGTCCCCTCGCACCGCGGGCACATCCCCTCCGGCAGGTTGAAGGAGAACGCACCGCTCGTGCCCGCGTGCGGATCGCCGATCCGGCTGAAGAGGATCCGCAGCATCGTGTACGCGTCGGTCGCCGTGCCGACCGTGGACCGGCCGTTCGACCCCATCCGCTCCTGATCGACGACGATCGTGGCCGACAGTCCGTCGAGCGACTCCACGTCCGGGCGAGCCGGCGACCCCATGAACTGCTGCACGAAGGCGGAGTAGGTCTCGTTGATGAGGCGCTGGGACTCGGCCGCGATGGTGCCGAAGACGAGCGACGACTTGCCGGAGCCCGAGACCCCGGTGAACACGGTGATCCTCCGCTTCGGAATGTCGACGTCGATCCCCCGGAGGTTGTTCTGGCGCGCACCGCGCACCCGGATGACGTCGTGGGGCGCGGCCGTGGTCATGCTGTCTCCGTCCAGAGCGGTGCCCGAATCCTAGAGGAGGCGCAAGGCGTCCACGCCGGAACGACGAACGGCCCTCCGGACTGCACCGGAGGGCCGTTCGGAGACCACGCGTCAGAGCGCGACCGGCTCCGCCCGCGAGATCGCGATCATGTCCTCGCGGGGAACGACCTTCACGCGCGCACGGCCCTCGGGCTCGCCGAGCGCCATCTCGTGCTCGTCCAGCCGGTGCCAGCCGTCGAGATCCGTGTAGGCGATCTCCCGCTCCTCGAGCAGGGCGACCACGGCCGCCTCCTCGGGGTGCTCGGGCGTCCACCAGGACGCCTGGTCGTTGAGCACGTGCGCGACGGTCTCCATGGCGTCGGACTTGGTGTGCCCGATGAGGCCCACCGGTCCGCGCTTGATCCAGCCGGTCGCGTACACGCCGTGGACCTGCTGGTCCTCGTCGTCCAGGACCTGGCCCTCGCGGTTCGGGATCACGCCGCGCATCTCGTCGAACGGGAGGCCGTCGAGCGGCGAGCCGAAGTAGCCGACCGCGCGGTACACGGCCTGGACCGGGACCTCGCGGATCTCACCCGTGCCGCGCACGCCGCCCTCGCCGTCCGGCTCGGTGCGCTCGTACCGGATCGCGCCGACCCGACCGGATCCGTCGTCCACGAACTCGAGCGGCTTCGCCCAGAAGTGCAGGTGGAGACGACGCGAGGCGCTCCCGACCTCACGGGTGCGCCACTGGTTGAGCACCCGGTTGATGACCATGACCTGCTTGTTGGTCGCGATGGCGGCCTCCGAAGCGGGATCGAGGTCGAAGTCCTCGTCGGCGACGATCATGTCGACGTCGCGCAGCTCGCCCAGCTCGCGCAGCTCCAGCGGCGTGAACTTCACCTGAGCGGGACCGCGGCGCCCGAAGACGTGCACGTCGGTGACGGGAGAAGCCTTCAGCCCCTCGTAGACGTTCGGCGGGACCTCGGTGGGCAGGAGGTCCTCGGCGTGCTTCGCCAGCATCCGCGAGACGTCGAGCGCCACGTTGCCGTTGCCGATGACGGCGACGGAGGACGCCTCCAGCGGCCAGGTGCGCGACACGTCGGGGTGGCCGTCGAACCAGCTGACGAAGTCGGCCGCACCGTAGGAGCCCTGGAGCTCGACACCCGGGACGTCGAGCGGAGCGTCGCGGACGGCGCCGGTCGCGAAGATCACGGCGTGGTAGTGCCGCTTGAGATCCTCGAGCGTGATGTCGGTCCCGAAGTGCACGTTGCCGAAGATGCGGATGTCGCCCCGGTCGAGCACCTCCCGCAGCGCGGTGATGATCCCCTTGATGCGCGGGTGATCGGGCGCGACGCCGTAGCGGACCAGGCCGTAGGGCGCGGGCAGGTGCTCGAACAGATCGATCGAGACGTCGTACTTCTTCTCGGCCTTGATCATGAGGTCGGCGGCGTAGATGCCCGCGGGACCCGCGCCGACGATGGCCAGCCTGAGCTTGGTCATTGCGTTCCTCCTGCCGGGGCGCCGCAGCGCACAACCGGTCTCATTCCTGCGGCGCAGGGCGCGCCGCGACGATCGGGGTCAGCCGTTGCGCTCGACGACGGTGTCGGCGAAGCGCGTCAGCGCCTTGCGGACGGAGCCGTCGGGCAGCGGAGCGAGGGCGGCGACGGCCTCGTCGGCCCACCGGTGGGCCTCGGCGAGGGTCTGCGCGGTGACGTCGTGATCGCGCAGCTGAGCGATGGCGTCCGAGATGTCGGCGCTCTGCTCCTCCGTGTGCGCGATGGCGTCGTTCGAGCGGCTCACATAGCTCTCGATGCGGGCGAGGAGAGCCGCGGCGTCCCTGTCCGAGGAGGCGCGCTCGCGCAGGCGCAGGATCGGCAGCGTCGACACGCCGGCGCGGATGTCCGTGCCGGGGTTCTTGCCGGTCTCCTCCGGCTGGGGAGAGAGGTCGATGACGTCGTCGACGATCTGGAACGCGACGCCGATCTTCTCGCCGAAGACGCGCATGGCCTCCTCGTACTCCTCCGGAGCCTCCGAGAACGCGACTCCCGTGCGGCCCGCCGCGGCGATCAGGGACCCGGTCTTGTCGGCCAGGACGGACAGGTAGTGCTCGACCGGGTCCTCGCCGTCGGTCGGGCCGACCGTCTCGTGCAGCTGCCCGAGGACGAGCCGCTCGAACGTGTCGGCCTGGAGCCGGATCGCCTTGTCGCCGAGCTCGACCATCAGCTGGTTCGCGCGGGCGAAGAGCAGATCGCCCGTCAGGATGGCCACGTTGTTGCCCCACACGGTCTGCGCCGACGGGACGCCGCGGCGCTTCTCCGCCTCGTCCATGACGTCGTCGTGGTAGAGCGATGCGAGATGCGTGATCTCGATCGCCTGCGCACCGAGCAGGACCTGCGGCGTGTTGCCGCGGCCCAGCGACGCGGCCAGGAGGGTGAGCATCGGGCGCACGCGCTTGCCGCCCGCCTCGAGGAGGTACCGGGTGGAGACGTCGGCCACGGCGTCCGCGAAGGACAGCTGCCGGACGAGACCCTCCTCGACCTGCTCCAGACCCGCGTCGATCGTGCGGGCGAGAGCCCGGTCCGACGAGGAGGAGAAGATGCGCTCGGAGAGGCCGAGCTGCGCCGTCAGAGACGGGCTGCGACGGGCGACGGGCGCAGTGGCGTTCACAGGGAAACCCTAACGTCTCGGCCTGTGCGGACCCCGGTCGTCATCGGGTCGCCGCGATCGGCTTGACGCCGCGGTGCAGCGCCACGATGCCAGCGGTCAGATCGCGGTAGGCCACGCGCTCGAAGCCCGCCGCGCGGAGCCAGGCGGCGACGACGCTCTGCTCCGGCCAGGCCCGGATGGAATCGCCGAGATAGTCGTACGCAGGATTGTTCGACGACGCGAGGCGCACGACGGCGGGCATGACCGTCGACAGGTAGAAGTCGTACGCGGCGGCCAGCGGAGCGATCGGCGGAGTCGAGAACTCGCAGATCACGACCCGGCCGCCGGGCTTCAGCACACGCAGGAACTCGGCGAGCGCCGTCCTCGGCTCGGCCACGTTGCGCAGACCGAACGAGATGGTCACGGCGTCGAACGACTCGTCCTCGAACGGGAGGTCCATCGCGTCGGCCTGGACGAACTCGATCCGGTCGTTGCCCGCCTGACGGCGACGGCCGACGGCGATCATCCCCGGGGAGAAGTCGGCTGCGACGACCTGGGCGCCCGACCGCGCCAGCGACGCGCTCGACGTTCCGGTGCCGGCCGCGATGTCGAGAATGCGCTCACCGGGAGCAGGGTTGACGGCGCGAGTCGTCGCGATCCGCCAGAGCCGGTCGTTCCCCACCGAGAGGAGTCCGTTCACCAGGTCGTAGGCGGGAGCCACGGTGTCGAACATCGAGGCGACCTCGTCGGGCCGTTTGGTGAGGTCTGCCTTCGTCACGATCCGCAAGTCTACGGCGAGACGAGGGACGGCGGCTGTGCATCCGCCGTCCCGCGCCCGGTCGGCGCGCTCCCCCCTGGGGAAGCGCCGGGACCGCCCCGCTCCGCCTCGCGCGGCGGCCCCGGACCGGATCACGGTAGCAACGGAGCCCTGCGCCCCGAGCCCCGCGGCATGGGACGTTTCATCCTCTGGCGCGGGCGTACCCTGCTGAGGTGACGCTCATCGGCGCTGGAACCCCCCTGCTGCGTGCGGAGACGACTCCACTGGACTCTCCGCCGTCGCTCCTCTCCCACTCCGACCCGAGGCGGCCCCTCCTCTGGCAGCGCGACGGCGCCGGCCTCAGCGGACGCGGCGAGGCCCTGCGCCTCGAGTTCTCGGGCCCGGAACGGCTGCGGGATGCGGCGGCGGCCTGGCGTCGGCTCTGCGACGCGGCGACGGTGGAGGACCGGGTCGGACTGCCCGGGACGGGGCTGGTCGCGTTCGGGACCTTCGCTTTCTCGAGCCGATCCGAGGCGACGAGCGTGCTGATCGTGCCGCGCACCGTGATCGGGACGCGCGACGGCCGGTCATGGCTGACGCGGATCACGATCGGCGAGGCGGAGGGACCGGATACGCCGAGCGAGGAGCCGCTGGGGGCGGAGTACCACGTGCCGCTCTCGCCGGGTGCGCTGCCGCCGGACGGGTACCGCGCGGCGGTCGCTGCCGCGGTGGAGACGATCCGGGCGGGTGAGCTGTCCAAGGTCGTGATCGCGCGCGATCTGAAGGGACGGCTCCCGCCGGGGGCGGACCTGCGTCGGATGCTGGGTGCGCTCACCGAGCGGTACCCGGACTGCTGGGGCTTCGCCGTGGACGGATTCCTCGGCGCCAGTCCGGAGACGCTGGTCGCGGTCGATCGGGGCGAGATCTCGGCGAGGGTGTTGGCCGGCACGGCCGCACGAGGCGAGGATCCCCTCGCCGACGCGGACGTGGAGGCCGCTCTGCTCGAGAGTCCGAAGGACCGCTCGGAGCACGCTTTCGCTCTCGCCAGTCTGGTCCGGGAACTCGAGCCCCACACACGGGAGCTGACGGCGGGCGCCGCCCCGTTCACGCTCCGCCTGCCGAACCTCTGGCACCTCGCGACGGACGTGCGAGGAATTCTGGACGACTCCTCCAGCGCGCTCGATCTCGTCGATGCTCTTCACCCGACCGCCGCAGTGGCCGGCACTCCGACCGCCGACGCCCTTGCGCTCATCGAGCACCTGGAGCCCTTCGACCGCGGTCGGTACGCAGGACCCGTCGGCTGGATCGACGGCAACGGCGACGGCGAGTGGGCCGTCGGACTCCGTAGCGCCGAGGTCACGGCCGAGGGCGCGGTCACGGCCTGGGCGGGCGCCGGCATCGTGGCCGACAGCGTTCCCGAGTCCGAGCTCGCCGAGACCCGCATGAAGTTCCGCCCGATCACCGACGCTCTGGCCTGACGCACGTCGGGAATCGTTGAAGCCGTCGGCTACCCGCCGCTTACCCCGCCCGGTCCCCGTCGAGCCGGGGAACCCCCGGCCGTCGTCCTGCGCCCACCGGCGGACGCCCGGGCAGCGCCGGCGGTCTGGTCGTCACCCGGCGGCCGGTCGGTGTGGTCCAGTCCGCTGTGCCGTCCGGATGGAGCAGATACGTCCAGCGGTCGCCGTGGCGCACGTGGTGGTGGGCGACGCACAGGGAGGCGAGGTTGTCGGGAGTCGTCTCTCCCCCGTTCCGCCATTCGACGCTGTGGTCGGTCTCCGTCGAGGACGCCGGCCGGGTGCAGCCCGGGAAGCGGCAGGTCTGGTCGCGGAGGCGGACCAGCAGCCTCATCCTCGGCGGCGGGAGGCGGTGGCGGCGCCCGACGGAGACGACCGCGCCGGTCTCCTCGTCGGTCAGCACGGGAGTGAAGGCGGCGTCGTCGTCGATGAGCGCTCGCACCGCCTCGGCGGGGATCGGCCCGTAGCCGTCGAGCTCGGCGGCCGCCTCGTCGTCACCTGCGGCGGTGCTCGCCGCCACGGTGACTCTCACCTCGGCCCGCAGCCCGGTCGAGGGCGCCGCGGCTCCCTCCGGAGTGGTCCCCGCCACGTCCCCGTGGCAGAGCAGGTCGGCCCACGCGTCGGCGCGGAGCTGCGCCAGCGTCCGCAGATCGCGGTCCCCTTCGGCGCCGTCCCGCAGATCCCTCGCGATGCGGTCGAGCCGGGCGAGCGCTCCGACGGCCTCGGGCGCGGGGACGTGCGCGCACACCGTCGCCATGCCGTCGATCCCGGCTGTCATCCACACCCGGCGGTCCTCACGGGCGCGAGCGTGCCGCTCGGCGAGGGGCTCGTCGTGCAGCTCCTCCCGCACCCGCGCGAGGGCGTGGCGCAGCTGCCCCGGGGTCAGCGTCTCCGCGAGGTCGACGGCCCGGTCGTCGTAGGCCGCGCGCGCCGCTGCCGGGAGGGTCGCCGCGACGGAGCAGACGAGCTGGCCGGCCTCCCAGCGCATCCTGGCGTCGGCGAGCGCGGAGCGGGTCCGCGGCAGCTCCTCCATCAGGAGCGAGGCGTGCAGCAGCTCCCTGGCGGCGGTGCGCTCGGAGACCCCGAGGGCGACGGCGAACTCCGCTCGGATCGACCGTTCGACGAGGTCCGTCGCATCCTTGCTGTCCGTCGAGGAGCCTCGGGCGAACGCGTCGGGACAGGTCAGCGCCGCGCGGTGTCCCGCGTGCAGCGCCTCCGCCGCGGTCAGGAGCACCGGGGAGGCGCTCCTCGCGAGCGCCGCCGCCCGGTCGCCGAGGGCGAGGACCTCTCCTCGCACCGTCTCCGCATCAGCCATGCCTCCAGCGAAGCAGCAGCAGACGAGCTGCGGAGCTCGAACGAGGCGTCCCCGGGAGAACAGCGTCCGACGACGACCTGTGGAGGACCGACCGACCGGACCCGTGCGGACTCAGCGCTCGAGCCGGATCTCCACGATGCCCGGCCCGTCGCCCGGCGAGGTCAGCGCCTGCTCCAGCTCGCCGCGCGTCGCCGCACGACGGTGGCCCCACCCGTAGGCGCGCGCGAGAGCCTCCAGATCGGCGTTCTGCGGGGTGAACTGCACGCGGTCGAACGCATCGGGATGCGAGCTCGATGCGACCTCGAGTCCGTCGAAGATCGTGCCGCCCCCGTCGTTCACGACGACGAGCTGCACGCGCGGGCGTCGCTCTCCGGGCGGGAGGAGGAGGCCGCCGGCCTCGTGGAGCAGAGTGAGATCGCCGAGGACCGCGCGGGTGACTCCGCCGGCTCCCTGCTCGGTCGCCTGCGAAGCCACCGCGATCCCGAGAGCCGTCGAGATCGTGCCGTCGATGCCGGCGAGGCCGCGGTTCGCCAGGACGGATATCCGCTTGCCCGGCAGGGTCCCGTCGGCGACGCGGATCAGCCGCGACGCTCCGAACAGCAGCCGGTCGTGCGGCCAGGTGACCTTCCAGACCGCGGCGACGACGAAGTCGCGGGTGAGCGGTGCCCTGATCGCGGCGAGGGCGTTGCGCGCGTAGCCGCGGCGGTCCTCGACCGACATCGACCCGGCGTCGGGGACCTCGTCCAGCTCGTCGGGGTCGACCGTCAGGGCGCGGCTCGCGGACACCCAGGATCCGACCCAGGCGCGCTCGCCGCGCTCGGGACGCGGCGACCCCTCGGGGCGGACCACGTCGACGCCTCCGACGCGGCGGGCGCGCCGGCCGGGGTTGTAGAACTGCTCGCGCACGGCGTCCACGACGATCACCTCGACGTCCTCGCGCCGCAGCAGCTCGGGGACCTCGCGGGAGAGCGTCGGGTGTCCGAGCACGATCGCCCGGCGGATGCGTCCGCCGAAGTCGGGCTCGCCGAGCAGGCCCCGCCAGGCGACGACGAGTTGCGGTCCGAAGCGGGCGCCGGAGGAGACCTCGGCGAGCAGCGGCCAGTCGCCGGCGCGAGCGATCTCCTCGGCCGCGGCGCCCGCCTTGTCCCCGGCGATGACGACCGTGAGCGGCTCACCAGGGCCGGCGGTCACGACGGCACCCGGGATCCCGGATCCGACGGCGGGCGACGAGACCGGTTCGATCCGCTCCATGTCGGGCAGAGCGGAGGAGAGCGGATCGCGGAAGGAGAGGTTCAGATGGACCGGCCCGCGGCGCGCCGCGGTGACGGCACGATCGGCGAGCGCCCGCGCGTCCTCGGGCAGGGAGGCGTCGTCCGGAGCAGCGACGTCCTCGAACAGCCGCACGGCACGCCCGTACAGCTCGCGCTGCTCGGCCGTCTGGTTCGAGCGGATGCCGCGCAGCTCGTCGGGCCGGTCGGCGGTCAGGACGATCATCGGCACGTCCGAGGCGTCCGCCTCGAGCACTGCCGGGTGCAGGTTCGCGGTCGCCGTGCCGGAGGTCGTGATCACGAGCGCCGGCATCCGGGATTCGAGGGCGAGGCCCAGCGCCAGGAACCCCGCGGAGCGCTCGTCGATCCGCACGTGCAGCCGGACGTCGCCGCGGGTCTCGAGCTCGGCCGCCACCAGGGCGAGCGCCTGCGAGCGGGAGCCCGGAGCGACGACGACGTCGCGGACGCCGAGCGCGACGAAGCGGGTGAGGAGGTCGACCGCGAATCGGGTGGAGGGGGCGACCGGCCGGTGCTCAGGCATCCCGGCGGCCGGGGCCGTCGGCCTCGCCCTGCTCGTCCATGTCGGCGAGGTCGCGCTCGAGCTGGGCGATGCGCTCTGCCTGCAGGCGCTCCTCCTCGGGGTCGCGCTCGGTGCGGAGGGTGCCGAGGAAGTCGGGGTCGTCGTCCGGAGCGGTGTAGCGGCGGCCGGCGGCGCGCTGCTTGCGAGGGCGGCCGATCCAGAACCACAGTCCCGCACCGATGACCGGGAGGATCAGCACCACCAGGAGCCAGGACCACTTCGGGATCGCCCGCACGGCGTGACGGTTGCTCATCGCGACGTCGATCACGGTGTAGACCGTGAAGACGGCGAGGGCCACGAGCAGGCCGATGACGAGGCGGATCATGGACACGAGTCTACGTCCGGCACCCCCGTCGGGGAGGGTCCGCACGGACGCTGGACAGGAGGCTCCCACGGTGCTCACGGAAGCGCGTGCAGGGGCCGACGTACACTGTCCCGGTGAAACTGAGCCGCGCGGTCGTCGTCTACTCGCTCCTGCGCCTGGCGATGTTCGCCGGCGTCTTCGTGCTGGTGTACCTGCCGGCGCGCACCTTCGTCGACTCGGAGCTGACGGCCGCGGTCACCGCGGGCTTCGTCGCCGCGATCGCGAGCCTGTCCCTCTCCTACATCCTGCTGAGGAAGCCCCGCGAGCGCATCGCGGAGGCGATCTACGAGCGCCGCAAGGACGTCCCGCGCGCCCCGACCGACGACGACGTCGAGGACGCCGCGGTCGACGCGACCCGCGACGACCGCTGAGCCGGGCGCTCCCGCCGGCGAGGGCTCCCCTCGGACGCGCGCCCGCTCGCACCAGGCCCGGCGCGCATCAGCCGGTCTCCTCCGAACCCGGCCCACCCGAGCCCGCCTCGTGCGAGCCGCCGCTCTATAACGCCAGCGCCGCCCCGAGGATGACCGCGTAGGCGAGCCCGCCCAGGCTGGTCAGCTGCAGAGCCAGGATGAGTTCCTTCGCCGTCTTCGCCGTCAAGGTGATCAGGATGGCCGGCAGGATCATCAGAAGCACGAAGAGCGTCAGCCACGCCAGCGGGTAGAACAGCGCGAGGATCACCGCGATGCCGAACGGGATCAGCACGAAGCCCGTGTAGATCGCCCGGGACACGGCCGGTCCCGCGAGGACCGCGAGGGTCCGCTTGCCCGAGAGGCGGTCGGTCGGGATGTCGCGGATGTTGTTGACCATGAGCACGGCGCAGGCGAACAGGCCCGCCGCCACGGCGCCGAGCCACGACTCCTGGTTGGTGCGGCCGATCTGCACGAACGTGGTGCCGACGGTGGCGACCAGGCCGAAGAACACGAAGACGAAGAGCTCGCCGAGCCCGAGGTAGCCGTAGGGGCGGCGTCCGCCGGTGTAGAACCAGCCGGCCGCGATCGCCGCCGCGCCGACGATCAGGAACCACCACTGCCCCGAGAGGGCGGTGAGCACGAGGCCGGCGACGGCCGCGATCCCGAAGAAGACCAGGGCGACGGTGAGCACCTGGCGGGGCTTCGCCGCTCCGGAGCCGGTCAGCCGCGAGGGTCCGACGCGGTTGGCGTCGGTGCCGCGCACGCCGTCGGAGTAGTCGTTGGCGTAGTTGACGGCGATCTGCAGGGCGAGCGAGACGGCCAGGCAGAGCAGGGCGCGCACCCAGTGCCAGCCCTCGTCGACGACCTGGGTCGCTCCGGTGCCGATGAGCACGGGGGCGACGGCCAGCGGGAGGGTGCGGAGGCGGGCGCCGGCGATCCACTCGCGGGGACCGGCGGGCTTCACGACGATCGTTCGCGGGCTGCCCCCGGGGCGGCCGCTGGAGGACTTCTTCTTGCGACTCGTACTCGACACGGAGGGAATCCTACCCACCGGCCCGTCGACGCTCGGAGCCGGTCAGCCCTGCTCGGCGAGCACCTCGAGGGCGCGGCGGTCGGGCTTCCCGGAGGCGAGGAGGGGGATGCGGCCGACGGGCAGCACGACCGCAGGAGCGGCGGCGCGCCCGAGGCGGTCGGCGATCAGGGTGCGCAGGTCGGTGAGCGCGGGAGCCTCCTCCGCCGTGACGACGACCGGGACCTCGCCCCACTGCTCGTCCGCCCGCCGCACGACGACCGCGTCGGGGACGGGCCCCTCGCGGAGCACGGCCTCGACGGCGTCGAGCGACACCTTCTCCCCGCCCGACACGATCACGCGGTCGAGCCGACCGGTCACCCGGAGGCGCCCGTCGACGATCGACCCCGCGTCGCCCGTGCGGTACCAGCGCTCCCCGTCGAGCTCGAGGAAGGCGGAGGCGCTGCGCTCGTGGTCGATCGCGCCGTCGGCGTCGAGGTAGCCCTCCGCGAGGGTCGGGCCGCCGAGCAGCACCTGCCCGTTCTCGACGCGCATCCGCACGTCGTGGAGCGGGACGCCGTCGTAGACGCAGCCGCCGGACGTCTCGCTCGATCCGTAGGTCAGGCGGATGCGCGCACCGAGGGCGGCGGCGCGGTCCCGCAACGGCTGCGGCGTCGCCTGGCCGCCGATCAGGAGCGCGTCGAACGAGCGGAGCGCCTCGGCCGCGGCCGGATCGCGCTCGGCGAGGTCCAGCAGCCGCGCGAGCTGCACGGGGACCAGCGAGGAGTACCGCCGCTCCCCCGCCGGCATCGTCCGAGCGAGAGCGAGGAAGGCCGCCGCGTCGAAGCCGCCGGCCGGGAGGACGACCGGGTCGGCCTCCGCGGTCAGCGAGCGGACGAGCACCTGCAGTCCCGCGACGTAGTGGGTCGGCAGGCAGAGCAGCCAGCGTCCCGGCCCGCCCAGCTCGGCGAGGGTCGCGGAGGCGCTGGTGAGCAGGGCCGCTGTCGAGAGCGCGACCCGCTTGGGCGGCCCCGACGAGCCCGAGGTCTCGACGACGACGGCGACGCGCTGCGGCACGACGGCATCCTCGGAGGCGGTCGCAGCGCCGGGGGCGGAGACGCGGATCGCCGGGCCGCTGCCGTCCAGGGCCGCGCGAAGAGCGAGGAGGACGGCCTCGACCGTCGCGTCGACACCGGCGAGCGGGCGGGTCACCTGCGTGCCCTCCGGCTCAGAACTGCCACGGGAACGGCGACCAGTCGGGCTCGCGCTTCTCGAGGAAGGAGTCGCGTCCCTCGACGGCCTCGTCGGTGCCGTAGGCGAGGCGCGTGGTCTCGCCCGCGAAGAGCTGCTGGCCCACGAGGCCGTCGTCCACGGCGTTGAACGCGTACTTCAGCATCCGGATGGCCGTGGGCGACTTGGTGAGGATCGTCTCGGCCCACTCCACCGCGGTCGTCTCGAGCTCGGCGTGCGGGACGACCGCGTTCACGGCACCCATCTCGTAGGCGCGCTGCGCGGAGTACTCCCGCGCGAGGAAGAACACCTCGCGCGCGGCCTTCTGCCCGATCTGGCGGGCGAAGTACGCCGAGCCGTAGCCCGCGTCGAAGGAGCCGACGTCGGCGTCCGTCTGCTTGAAGCGCCCGTGCTCGGCGGAGGCGAGGGTGAGGTCGCAGACCACGTGCAGCGAGTGCCCGCCTCCCGCGGCCCAGCCGGGGACGGCCGCGATGACGACCTTCGGCATGAAGCGGATGAGGCGCTGCACCTCGAGGATGTGCAGGCGGCCGTTCCGCGCGGAGTCGATGCCCTCGGCGGTCTCGCCGTCGGAGTACCGGTAGCCGTCGCGGCCGCGGATCCGCTGGTCTCCCCCGGAGCAGAACGCCCAGCCTCCGTCGCGCGGGCTCGGGCCGTTGCCGGTGAGGATGACGACGCCGATGCGCGGGTTCGTCCGGGCGTCCTCGAGGGCGCGGAACAGCTCGTCGACCGTGCGCGGCCGGAACGCGTTGCGGACCTCGGGCCGGTCGAACGCGACCCGCGCGATGCGGCCGGAGCGGTCGTGGTGGTAGGTGATGTCCTCGAGTGCGTCGAAGCCGTCGACGGCCGCCCAGCGGTGGGCGTCGAACAGTTCGGAGACCTGCGTGCTCATGCCACGACCCTACTGATCCGGACTGCACGGCGACTCGACACCGCTCGGGCGGACGGAAGGGGACCCCGCTGACGCGGAGTCCCCTTGCCGGTGCTCGCCCCTACTTGGCGGCGGAGGTGGTGCGGTTCTCGGCCGACACCATCCAGGCGTACTGCTCGAGGCTCTGGATGATCGCGTGGAGGAGGTCCGCGCTGGTCGGGTCCTCCTCGTCCACCTGGTCGTGGACCTCGCGCATGGTGGCGGCGGTGTTCTCGAGGCGGATCGTGACCAGGTCGACGGTCTCGGCCGTGTCGATCTCGCCGTGCGGGTACTCGGGGAGGGTGGTGGTCGCGGCGACGGTGTCGCTGCGGCCGTCCGGGATCCCGTGGAGGGCGCGCATGCGCTCGGCGATGTCGTCGCTGAACTCGCGCGCGGCCTCGATGATCTCGTCGAGCTGGAGGTGGAGGTCGCGGAAGTTCTTGCCCACGACGTTCCAGTGGGCCTGCTTGCCCTGGACGTGGAGCTCGATCAGGTCGACGAGGACGATCTGGAGGCTGTCGAGCAGCTCCTTGGAGGCCTTGAAGCCCTTCTCGGCGTTCTGGCGGCGGCTGGTCTTGGCACCGGAGCCCGCGGGGGCTTCGACGTGGCGTTCGAGGGTGGTGGTCATGGACCGTTCCTTTCTCTTGCAGTGCCGGGTGCGGTGTCCCGCCCCGAGTCTGGCTTCTTCGGCTGGACGGCGCCCGCACGCGCGGGGTGCGCGCGCTGGGCGGGGCCCGTGGTTGCAGGGATCAGATCGTGGCGACGGATCCGGAGTCGACGCGGTAGTTCGAGCCGTTCACGAACGAGGCGCGGTCGGAGCAGAGGAAGGCGATCACGGCTGCGACCTCCTCGGCCTCGCCCCGGCGCTTCAGCTCCATGTACGGCCGCTCCTCGTCGAGGAAGGACGAGATCGCCTCGTCGACCGAGGTGCCCCTCTGCTCGGCGCGCTTGGACATCATCGCGTCGGTCATCGGAGTGCGGATGAACGCGGGCGAGACCGTGTTCACGAGCAGGCCCTCCTGCGCGTAGGAGCGCGAGAGGCCCTTGGCGAAGGCGAGGACGCCCGCCTTCGCGGCGCAGTAGGGCAGTTCGTCGTCGTAGGGCTGCACGGCGTCCTCGGAGGCGGTGAGCACGAGCCGGCCCCAGCCTCCGGTGCGGAGGTCGGGGAGGAACTCGCGCACGAGCCGCACAGGCCCGAGCAGATCGACCTCGAGGGTGCTGGTCCAGCCCTCGTCGTCGATCTCGTGGAAGAGGCCCTGCGCCCCCGTGACTCCGGCGCACTGCACGAGGATGTCGATCGCGCCGACCGCTCCGGCCACGCGGCGGTGCAGCTCGGCGAGCTGCTCCGTGCTGGTGACGTCGGCGGCGAAGGCGTGCAGGCGGCCCTCCGGAGCGTCGAGCCCGGCCGCGGCCCGGTCCAGCTCCGCCTGGTCCTTGTCGGTGATCACGACGGTCGCGCCCTCGGCGAGGAGGAGCTGCGCCGTGGCCAGGCCGATGCCGGAGTCGCCTCCGGTGACGAGGGCGGTGCGGCCGGTGATCCCGAGATCCATGCTGAGGTGCTCCTTGTGGGTGCGGTGCGAGGGGGTGTTGTGGGTGCGGTGCGAGGGGTTGGTACCGGTCTACGCCCCTCGGAGCCGGCCCTCAACGGGTTGCGCGGACGCCGTCGGCGGGGTTACGCGCGGCCGACCTTCTCCGGCGCCAGCTCCTCGATGGTGATGGCCGCGTTGATCAACGCGAGGTGGCTGAGCCCCTGCGGCAGGTTGCCCCAGAAGGCCAGGTCGTCGACCGCGATCATCTCGGACATGATCCCGACGTCGTTCGGGACCGTGGCGACGAGCTCGTCCATCAGGGCGACCGACTCGTCGTGCCGACCGACGCAGGCCAGGGCGGAGGCGAGCCAGAACGAGCAGGCCACGAACGGGTGCTCCTCGCCCTCCATGCCGGAGTAGCGGAACAGCAGCGCGCCGCGGCCGAGCTCCTTCACCAGGGCGTCGATGGTGGAGATCATCCGCTCGCCGCGCTCGTAGCCGCTGGGCGCGTGCAGGAGCACCGAGGCGTCCAGCTCCTCGCTGCCCGGGTACATCACGTAGGAGCCGAGCTCCTCGGACCAGCAGTGCTCCTCGATCCACTCGCGGATGCGGTCGCGCTCGAAGCGCCAGCGGTCGGGGCTGCCCGCGACCTGGCCGAGCTCCGCCAGGTGCACGGCTGCGTCGAGCGCCTGCCAGCAGCCCATCTTCGAGGAGGTGTAGTGCTGCTCCTCCTCCAGCTCCCACATGCCCGCATCGCGGTTCCGCCACAGGTCGCAGGTGGTGTCGGCGACGCGGGCGAGGAGCCGACCGGTCTGGATGTCGAGGACGTTGCCCTCGTCGACGTAGATGCGGCAGATGTCGAAGAGGTCGCCGAAGACGCCCAGCTGCAGCTGGCTCTGCGCTGCGTTGCCGGCGACGACCGGGCCGATTCCGGCGTAGCCCGGGACGTCGAACTCCTCCAGGACGGTCGGCATGGAGCCGTCGAGTCCGTAGAAGATGTGCAGGTCCGGCCCGTGCTCCTTGATCGTGCGGAGGAGCCAGGACAGCGCGGCGTGCGTCTCCTCGCGCAGGCCGAAGCGCACCAGCGCGTGCATCGTGTACGCGGCGTCGCGCACCCAGGCGAAGCGGTAGTCCCAGTTCTTGCCGCCGTTGGGCGACTCCGGGAGCGACGTGGTCGCGGCCGCGGCGATGGCTCCTGTGGGCGAGTAGATCAGCAGCTTGAGCGCGAGGGCGCTGCGCTGGACGGCCTCGGACCACGGGCCGTCGTAGGAGAACTCCTCCGACCAGTCCTGCCAGCTGCGGATGGTGCGGTCGATGCCGCGGTCGACGTTCTTCGCGACCGGGAAGTGCAGCGGCTCGTCGTGCGTGGCCGACACGACCAGGACGTGCCGCACGGCGTCCTTCCCCGCGGTCACGACGAAGGAGCCCGTCAGCTCGTCGCCGGCGCCGGAGGGTGCGTCGTCGCCGTCGGGCCCGTGCTCCTGCCCGGTGACGCCGATGGTGATGTCTCCGGCGCGGATGAGCGAGCGGCCGTCGGCGTTCTGGATCCACGGGGAGAACCGGCCGAGTCCCGTTCCGGGACGCACGGCCCACCGCATCCGCACCTCGCCGTCGACACCGTCCACGCGGCGCGCGAGCTCGGCCCACGGGAGGCGGCCCGCGATCCCGGTGACGAGCGCGTCCGTCACGCGGACGGTGCCCGACTCGGTGGTGAAGGTGGTCTCGAGGACGTTCGTGTCGCGGATGTAGGCGCGCGACACCTCGGCGGGCTCCTCGGGGGTTAGCTCGACGCAGCCGCCGGACTCGGCGTCGATCAGGGCGGCGAAGGCGGGGGTGGAGCCGAGGTCCGGGACGGGCATCCAGTCGACGCTGCCGTCCTTCGCGATCAGGGCGACCGTGCGACCGTCTCCGATCGCGGCGTAGTCGCGCAGGGGCCTGGTCGAGCGGGGTGCAGCCATCCCCTCACCGTAGGGCGCGGGCGGTGCGCCGATTCGGGCTTGCGGGCGGACGGGCTTGCTTGTAGCGCCCGGTCAGGTCGTGGCGACTCCGCCGTACTCCTCGAGGCGGTCGGTGAACTCGCCGCGGTCCTCGTCCTGGAGGACCCCGTTCGCGTACCCCGCCAGGAACGCGCCCTGCGGGTCCGGCGAGAGGCCTACTCCGTCGAGCATGTCGGCGACCAGGCCGGTCGGATCGGCGTCGAGGTCGACGAGGCCCAGCTCGATCGCGGGCACGAGGTCGGCGGAGGAGCGCGCGGTGACGATCCAGAGCGCGGCCGAGGCCTCCTCGTCCGAGAGGTCGCCGTCGAGCTCGTAGCCCGCCTCCGACCACTCCTCGGGGGTGTCGGCCACCTCGACGTCGTCGAAGCCGAGGGGCGCGAGCGCTGCGGTGAAGCGGTCGACCGCCGCCTGCCTGTCGGCGTCGGTCGAGACGTCGGCGGCGGCGTACTCGGTCGCCGAGATGTAGTCGTAGAGGAGGGAGGGCCCGCCGTAGGCGTTCTGCGACTGCTCGTAGTACTCGTCGTCGGCCGAGGTCCACTCCTCGGGGACGGCGCCCTCGACGGCCGCGACGGCCTTCTCGGCACTCGCGCGCACGTCCTCCGCGGACGGCTGGCCGAGGATCGTCGCGGCGTCGCCGTCCTGGTAGCCGGGGTAGTCGTAGAGCGGATCGGACGGGTCCCCGCTGCCGAACGGGTCGTCCGTCGGGTCGCCGAACGGCTCGGACGGAGCGCTCGTCGACGCGCTGCCGGCGGCGGAGTCGAGCGCGCCGCCCACTCCGACGGCGACGAGCGTGCCGAGCACGCCGGTGTAGACGACGCCCACGAGGAGGCTCGTGCCCAGCGCGATCCAGGCGCCCCTGCCGAGCGGGCGGTGGGAGGGGACGGAGCCCTGCGTCGGGCCCGGGGCGGGCGCGGGCGGCGGGCTCATCGGCATCTGGCTCATCGCACTCCTCCGGACTCCAACGGCAGCCTCGTCAGTCTGGCACCTCGGCGGTCGCTCGGAGGAGGGACCCCGGGGGCTTGCGCGCGCGTCGCCGACCTCCTGCGCCCGGGTGGCCGCCGCGTGGCCCCGGCCGGTGGACAATGGCCGGATGGACGACGTCGTGCCCGCCTCCCCGCTCCCCTCCCTCGGCGAGATCGACGCGGGACTCCGCGTCGTCGCTCTGCCGCTCCGCACCCGCTTCCGCGGCGTCGACAACCGCGAGATCGCGCTCGTGCGCGGCCCCGAGGGCTGGACCGAGTTCTCGCCCTTCCTCGAGTACGGCGCGGAGGAGTCGGCGGCGTGGCTCCGGGCGGCGATCGACTACGGCTGGAGCGAGCAGCCGGCACCGCTGCGCGACCGCATCCCGGTGAACGCGACCATCCCGGCCGTCGCACCGCACGAGGTCGCCGCCGTGCTCGCGAGCTACCACGGCTGCCGCACGGCGAAGGTGAAGGTCGCCGAGCGCGGCCAGACGCTGGCCGACGACGTGGCCCGGGTCGTCGAGGTCCGCCGCCTGCTCGGTCCGGAGGGCCGGATCCGCGTGGACGCGAACGGCGGCTGGAACCTCGACGAGGCCGAGCACGCCGTCCACGCCCTCGCGGAGTCCGACCTCGAGTACGTCGAGCAGCCGTGCGCGAGCGTCGACGAGCTGGCGGAGCTGCGCTACCGGGTGAAGTACATGGGCATCCCGATCGCCGCCGACGAGAGCGTCCGCAAGGCCGCCGATCCGCTCGCCGTCGCCCGGGCCGGAGCCGCGGATCTGCTGGTCGTGAAGGTCCAGCCGCTCGGCGGGACGCGCCGGGCGCTGGCGCTCGTCGCCGAGGCGGGGCTGCCGGCGGTGGTCTCGAGCGCGATCGACAGCTCGGTCGGACTCGCCATGGGCGCCGCCCTGGCCGCGGCGCTCCCCGAGCTGCCCTTCGACTGCGGACTCGGCACCGCGTCCCTCCTCGCCGCGGACGTCACGGAGCGGCCGCTGCGGCCGGTCGACGGCGGCATCCCCGTCGGCCGCGTGGAGGTCTCGGAGGAGCTCCTCTCCCGTCACGCCGTGTCGCCGGAGCGGCTCGCCTGGTGGCGGGCACGGCTCCGCGACTCCTACGCGCTGCTCTGATCGTCGGCGGCGGGCGCCGCGTCGGAGGAGCGGCAGAATGGGAGCGTCGGCCGCCGGTGCCCGACGCGTCCCCCACCCTCGAGCATCGGAGCACCGTGAGCGCATCGACCGTCCCCGTCTTCCTCGACTGCGACACCGGCATCGACGACTCGCTCGCCCTGGCGTACCTCCTCCGCTCGCCCCGGGCCCGCCTCGTCGGGATCAGCACGGTCAGCGGCAACACCGACGCCCGCCGGGCCGCCGTCAACAGCCTCGGCCTGCTCGCGCTGGCCGGCCGCGGCGACGTGCCGGTCGCCGTGGGGGCGCACCACTTCCTCGAGGAGGACTACGCCGGCGGATCTCCGCACGTGCACGGCGACGACGGCATCGGCGGGGTCGCGCTGCCCGAGGGCGGCGAGCCGGTCGACGAGGATCCGGCCGACCTCCTCCTCCGTCTCGCTCGTGAGCACGAGGGCGAGCTGCGGCTGGTCGCGATCGGCCCGCTGACGAATCTCGCGCTCGCCCTCCGTGCGCACCCGGAGATCGCGTCCCTCGTCCACTCGGTGACCGTGATGGGCGGAGCCGCGCTGGTCCCCGGCAACGTGACCGCCGTGGCGGAGGCCAACATCTGGCACGACCCTGCGGCCGCCGCCGAGGTCGTCGCGGCCGACTGGGATCTGACGCTCGTGCCCCTGGACGTGACCATGCGGCACCTGCTGACGGAGGAGGACCGCGCCGTCCTGCTCGCGTCGCCCGATCCCCTCGCGCAGGCCATCGGGCAGGCGCTCGACTTCTACTTCGACTTCTACGTCGGCCACTTCGGCGAGCGCACCGCTGCCATGCACGACCCCATGGCCGCCGCGATCGCCGTCGACGCCGTCGCCCTCACCTCCGCCCCGCGCGTCCACGTCACTGTCGACGCCACCCACGGCCCCGGCCGCGGCCAGACCGTCGCCGACCTCCGCGGCATCTACCGCGGCGTCCATCCCTCCGACGCCCGCACCCGCGTCGTCCTCGCCCTCGACGCTCCTTTCGCCCCCCACCTCATCGACGTCGTCACCGCCGTCTGACCCGTCCGAGGCCGCCCGAAGCCCGTCCGTGCCCCCGGCCGCGACACGCCCGCTCCTCGATCAGCACGCACCGACCCGGCGCTTCCGTACACGGGAACTCGACAGGCTCGCTCCGAGCGTTCGTGTCAGGGGATCTCGATACTCGCGCTGCTCACTACTCGATCAGCATGTCCCGTCGACCGCCGTCCCCCCGCCCTCCCGCGAAGCGCAGCTCCCCAGAACCCGACCGCGCAGCGGAGCGCTCCCCCACGGCGACCGCTCCCCCACGGCGACCGCACCCCCACGGCGATCGCGAAGCGGAGCCCACCCACCTCGGCGACCGCGGAGCCCACGCTGACCCGACCGCGAAGCGGAGTCCACCCACCACCGCGACCGCGAAGCGGAGCACTCCCCCGCGGCGAACGCGAAGCGGAGCCGTCCCCAGTGCGCGTCCTGGTGGGCGGTCGGCGGGGCCTGGTGGGGTCGATCGCAAGGCGGAGGCGTCGGGCGTAGCGGCGCTACGTTCGTCGCCGACAACGCCGCGAGCGGCCCCGCCAGGCCCCGCCGATCACATGCCGGTGTCGAGGCCGGAGTAGGCGTGGAGTCCCTTGAAGAACACGTTGACGACGCCGAAGTTGAACATGACGGCGGCGAAGCCGACGATGGCGAGCCAGGCGGAGGGGGTGCCGCGCCAGCCGCGTGTGGCGCGGGCGTGGATGTAGCCGGCGTAGATGGTCCAGATGATGAAGGTCCAGACCTCCTTGGTGTCCCAGCCCCAGTAGCGGCCCCAGGCCTTCTCGGCCCAGACGGCGCCGGCGATGAGCGTGAAGGTCCAGAGGATGAAGCCGAGGATCGTGACGCGGTAGGCGAGGTTCTCGAGGGTGAGGGAGCTGGGCAGGGTGCGCAGGAAGCGGAGGACCGAGCGGGGGCTGTCGCCGGAGGATTCGCGGCGGGCCTGGAGGAGCTGGGTGACCGAGAGCGCGAAGCCGAGGGCGAAGAACGCGGTGCCGAGGATCGCGACGAGCACGTGGATGACCAGCCAGTAGGACTGGAGTGCCGGCGGGAGCGGGACGACGGCGACGTAGTAGTTGACGGTCGCGATGCCGAGGAGCACCAGGACGAGGCCGGTGATGAACGCTCCGAGGAAGCGGAGGTCCCAGCGCAGCTGGACGGCGAGGAAGACGCCGATGATGATGAGCGTCCCGGTCATCGAGAACTCGTACATGTTCGCCCAGGGGACGCGGCCGGCGGCGACGCCGCGGAGGACGGTCGCGCCGAGGTGGAGCACGAAGCCGAGGAGCG
The DNA here is from genome assembly GCF_002932105.1 of Rathayibacter sp. AY1C1. Taxonomy (NCBI): domain Bacteria; kingdom Bacillati; phylum Actinomycetota; class Actinomycetes; order Micrococcales; family Microbacteriaceae; genus Rathayibacter; species Rathayibacter sp. AY1C1. The sequence continues at coordinate 26,582 of NZ_PSWH01000026.1, forward strand.
TGAGCGAGAACCCGATGCGCATGGTCTTCGAGCGGGCGGGGGCGCGGTAGACCTCGTCCTCGACGCGGCTGCCGATGCGGGAGAGCGTCGCGGTGCGTCCGGAGCCTGCGGCGGCGACGGTGGCCTTGCCGCTGGCCGCGCGGTCGGCGGCGGCCGCGGAGGCGACGCGCTCCGCCTCCTGGACGACCTCGATCGACTCGCCGTCGGCCAGGGAGGCGCGGCGGGCGAGGTCGATCGCGAAGAAGACGAACGCCATGGCGTAGATGCCCATGGCGGAGGAGAGGCACAGCACCGAGTACTGCGAGAGGGTCGCGATCACCTCCTCAGGGTAATCGCTCGCCGCCCCGCCCGCCCCTTCGCGCTTGCACAGACTCGGCCCCTGCCCAGCCGGGCGGCGCCTGTGGAGGGGCCTCCGGGGCGTCCGGGAGGCGGGTCAGTCGAGCGGGGCGTGCCGGTCGGCGATCGTCCGCACGGCGCGCACCAGCTGGGGGTCCTCGCCGCGGGCGAGTCCCGCGTACTCGAGGAGGAGGCCGCCGTCGTCCTGGGCGGTCGCCTTCACCCACACGCGGCGCCGCGGGACGAACAGCGAGGTGAGGAGTCCGGCGAGCACGAGGATCGCGAAGAGCAGCACCCAGCCCTGGGTCGCGTCGTGGTGGATGTCGAACGAGGCGAAGCGCTTGACGCTGTCGGTGCCGATCCGCGTCGGGTCGGCGCCCGTGTTGTCGAAGGTCACGCTGCCGAGCCCGTTCGGGAGCTCGGCCGTGTCGCCGGGCTTGAGGGTAATTGGCGCGACGCCGGTGGTGCCGCCGGTGAGCCGGGTCAGCGAGTCGGTGTTGAGCACGTAGACGGACGTGGGCACTCCCCCGTCGAGGCCGAGGTCGCCCGCGAAGACGTTCAGCGAGAGCACGGGGTACTGCAGGTCGGGGAAGATCGACGTCGACGCCCCGGAGGCCAGCGTGTCCTGCGTCGGGTAGAAGAATCCGGTGAGGCCCAGCTGCTCGGAGAGCCCGTCCGGCACCTTGACGACGCCGACGGAGGTCAGGTTCGCGTCCTGCGGGAGGAACGGCACCGAGTCGGTGAAGATCGCCCGGCCGGAGGGATCCCGGACCGTGATCGTCGGCGCGTAGCCGTTGCCGAGGAGGTAGACGTTCGTGCCGCCGATCGCCAGCGGGTCGTTGACCTTGATCGTGCGGTCCTCGGTGCCCCCGCCGCGCTCGGAGGTCGTGACGTTCGCGGTGAAGTCGACGGGCTGGCCGAGCGCCGACTGGTTCTGCTCCTCGTACTTCACGTCGAGGCTGTCGAGGGTCAGCTGGTACGGGTCGAGCTGGCTGCTGTCGAAGAAGCGGCCGGGGTTGAAGGAGTCGTAGGCCGCGAGGTTGTTCGCGAACCCCTGGGAGCCCTCGACCAGCACGCGCTGCCCGCTGTAGCCGAATCCGCCGCCCACTCCGACGGCGACGAGGATGCCGACCAGGGCGGAGTGGAAGACCAGGTTGCCGGTCTCGCGGAGGTAGCCGCGCTCGGCCGAGACGCTCGACCAGCGGCCGCGCGGGTCGTCGTAGCGCTCGACGCGGTAGCCCGCACGGCGCAGGACGGAGTGGGCGGAGGCGACGGCCTCCTCCTCCGTCGCGCCCTCGACCTCGCGGACGGTGTAGCCGGCGAGGCGCTGCAGGCGTGCCGGGGTGCGCGGCGGCCGCGATCGCATCGCCTGGAAGTGGTGACGCGTGCGCGGGACGATGCAGCCGATCAGGGAGATGAACAGCAGCAGGTAGATGCTCGAGAACCAGGCGGAGGTGTAGGTGTCGAACGCCTGCACCCTGTCGAGCAGGGGCGCGAGGTCGGGGTTGTCGACGAAGTACTGGGTCACGCCGTTGGGGTCGGAGGAGCGCTGCGGCACGAGCGATCCGGGGACCGCCGCGATCGCCAGCAGCAGCAGCAGGAACAGCGCCGTGCGCATGCTGGTGAGCTGGCGCCACATCCAGCGGAGCCAGCCGGTGAACCCGAGCGCCGGCTGCGTGACGGTGCCGTCGGAGTCGTAGTGGTCGGCGGGGCGGAAGGAGGCGTCCTTCCTCCGCTGCGCGGCCTCGTCGGGGCGGCGCGTGCTCTCCTCGGGCTCAGATCGCCGGCTGGAAGCCATCGATCACCGCCGAGAGGGATCCGTAGACGAGGGTGTTCCAGATGCCCGTGACCATCAGGACTCCGATCAGGACGAGGGCGGCGCCGCCGAGGACGTTGACCACGCGGATGTGGCGCTTCACGAAGGCGAGCGTGCTGGTCACCCAGCTGAAGCCGAAGGCGACGAGGAGGAAGGGGATGCCGAGTCCGAGGCAGTAGACCAGGGCGAGGAGGGCGCCGCGCCAGGGCGAGCCCACGCCGTAGCTGAGGGCGAGGATCGAGCTCAGCGTCGGGCCGAGGCAGGGCGTCCAGCCGACGCCGAAGACGATGCCGAGCAGCGGCGCTCCGATCAGCCCGGTGGCGGGACGGATCCCGGGCCGGAGCGTGCGCTGGAGGAACGAGAACTGCCCGATGAAGACGAGCCCCATCGCGATCACGACGAGCCCGAGGACGCGGGTGATCAGGTCGGTGTACTGGCGCAGCCAGAAGCCGACCGTGCCCGCCGCCGCCCCGTAGAGGACGAACACCAGCGAGAATCCGAGCACGAAGAGGAGGACCCCCAGCACGACCCGGCGGCGTCCGCGGGCCGCCCGCTCGTCGGCGTCGGTGAATCCGCCGACGTAGGCGAGGTAGCCGGGCACCAGCGGGAGCACGCAGGGCGACGCGAAGGACACGAGCCCGGCCAGGAGCGCGATCGGCACGGCCAGCAGGAGCTGACCGCTGACGACGATGTCGCCCACGCCGCTACTCCTCCTCGGCGAGCGTGTCGCCCACGAGGGTCGAGAGGATCGACGCCTCCTGGAGCTGGCCGAGGATGCGCGACGCGACGCGCCCCTCCCTGTCGAGGACGAGCGTCGTGGGCACGGCGTTCGGCGGGACGGTGCCGGTGAAGGCGAGCTGCACCGACGAGTCGGTGTCGACGATGGAGGGGTAGCCGAGCCCGAAGGTCTCGGCGAAGGCGGCCGCGGTGGGGGCCTGATCGCGCACGTTGACGCCGACGAACGACACGCCCTTGTCGGCGAACTCCGTGTTCACCGTCTCGAGGTCAGCGGCCTCGGCGCGGCACGGGGCGCAGCTGGCGTACCAGAAGTTGACGACGACGACCTGCCCGGCGAGGTCGGCGGAGTCGATGGTGGCGCCGGTCTCGTCGGTGCCGGAGAAGACGATGGGGTCGCCCCGGTCGGCGGCGGCGATCTCGGTGACGGTGCCGTCCCCCGAGATGTAGCCCTTGTTGCTGCCGTTGCGGTACTGGTCGGCGAGCGGATCCTCGGAGCAGCCCGTCAGCGCGAGCGCGGCGGCCAGCGCGAGGACGCCCGCTGCGCGGAGCCGCCCCGTCCGGCGCATCAGACCGCTCCCACGTCGGTGGCCAGGCCCTGCAGGCCGGCGGCCGGGTCGGAGTAGCCGACCTCGACGAAGCCGTCCCCGCGCCGCTCGAGGGTCGTGATGCTCGAGAGCGCGCAGCGGCGCTTGCGCGGATCGTGGAAGAGGCGCTCGCCGGCGAGGGCGCGGTGGACCGTCCAGATGGGGAGCTGGTGGCTGACGATCGCGGCGTCGCCCTCCTCCGTGCTCTCCCACGCCGACTCGATCGCCGCGTACATCCGCGCCGAGATGGAGAGGTACGGCTCGCCCCAGCTGGGCTCGAAGGGGTTGCGGAGCCAGGGCCAGTGCTTGGGGTTCCGCAAGGCGGAGCTGCGCGCGGCGAGGGACTTCCCCTCGAAGCGGTTGCTCGGCTCGATCACCCGCTCATCGGTGCGGATCTCGAGCTCGAACGCCTGCGAGATCGGCTGCGCGGACTCCTGCGTGCGCTGGAGCGGCGAGGCGATCAGCGCCGTGACGTGGCGACGGCGCTCGAGCAGGTCGTCGGCGGCGGAGCGGGCCATGCGGTGGCCCAGATCCGAGAGCCGGAAGTTCGGGAGTCGCCCGTAGAGGACCCGGTCGGGGTTGAACACCTCGCCGTGCCGCACGAGATGGATCTGATCGGCAACCACGAGCGTCAAGTGTACGGAACGCGGCGTGGGGGAACGCCGGGAAAAGGGTCGCCTGAGCCGGACCTGAGCGGAGCCTCAGCGCCGCGCCGAGACCGCCGCCGACAGCCGCCGCACGAGCGGTCCGGGCAGGTGCCGCACCACGGCCATCGGGACTCCGAAGCGCACCGACGGCACCGAGACGACGGAACCGCGCGCGACGTCGCGGAGGAACTCCTCGACCACTGCGTCCGCATCGAGCCAGAGGAAGGAGGGGATGGAGGAGGTGTCCATCGCCGCCCGCTCGTGGAACTCGGTGCGCACCCAGCCCGGGCAGAGCGCGGCCGAGCGGACGCCGGTGCCGCGCAGCTCGACGGCCAGCGACTGCGCGAAGGCGGTCGCCCACGCCTTCACCGCGGAGTAGGGGCCGAGGTGCACGAAGCCCGCGACGCTCGACACCGTGAGGATCGCGCCGCGGCCGCGGGTGGTCATCGCCTCCGCCGCCGCACCCGAGAGCACGGCGACCGAGCGCACCATCACCTCGAAGGCGTGGTCCTGGGCGGCGACGTCCGGCTCGGCGAAGGTCCCGTCGATCCCGAAGCCGGCGTTGTTGACGAGGACGCGGACCGGACGGGCCGGATCGACGAGCCGCGCGCGCACGCGCTCGACCTGCTCGCGGTCGCCGAGGTCCGCGGGCAGGACCTCGACCGCCGCGGCGCCGAGGCCGCGCAGTCCGGCCGCCGCCTCCTGGAGGCGCTGCTCGCTGCGGGCGACGAGGACGAGGCTCCAGCCGCGCCGCGCGAACGCCCGGGCGAAGGCGAGGCCGATGCCGGAGGACGCGCCGGTGATCAGTGCGGTGCTCATGCGCGCAGGAGGGCGGCGAGGCCGTCCTCGCTCACGACGGGGATCCCGTAGTCGCGGGCATTCCTCGCCTTGCCGGACAAGGAGTTGGGATCGGCGGCGACGACCAGCTTGACCTTCTTCGTCACTCCGGGGTGGGCGATCAACCCGCAGTCCTCGAGGACGGTCGTCCACTCCTGGCGGGTCCGGCGCATCTCCCCGGTCAGGACGACGAGGTCGCCCGGCTCGAGCGAGAAGCGGTCGACGACGGGCGCGGGCTGTTCGACGGCGTCCCGCGGCTCCGTGGCCGCGACGAGCCGCTCGTGATCGATGCCGAGCAGATCGGCGACAGTCGCGAGGTCCATCAGCTCGTCGTCGGCGAGGACGCCGTCCGACCAGGCGACCGCGGTCAGGTCGTCGAAGTAGCGGTCGTGGAGGACGCGCACGACCGCACGACCGATTCCGAGGTCGTCGGCCGCGGTGACCAATTCGCGCTCCTCGTGCGCCGAGATGACGCGGTCCAGGAGGCAGCGGTCCAGGAGGGCGAGGTACTCGCCGTGCTCCACGGGTCCGGAGTGGTCGGGCATCCGCTGGACGACGCGCTCCAGGAAGGAGGCGGGAGCCACGGCGGTCGCGGGTCGGGGCGTCCACAGTGTGCGCCTCCGCGGAACAGGAGGCCAGCCGTAGGCGAGTGCCTCTCTCAGGTGATCGTCCCAGCGGTCGCGACCACCGGAGACGGCGATGTACTCCGCGAGCAGGCGGCCCGTGGCGGTCGCATCGACGACCGCTCGGTGAGCGTTCTCCAGCGGGATGTCGAACGCGGCGCAGCAGTCGGCGAGCGAGCGCCCCGCACCCGGCAGGAACTCGCGTGCGAGCTGCATCGTGCACAGCAGCATCTCGCTCGAGAGTGTCGTCTCGACGCCGAGTCGGGCCAGTTCCGCTGTCAGGAACCGCCGCTCGAAGCTCGCATTGTGGGCGACGACCACCCGGCCGTCGAGATGTACCAGCAGATCGGAGGCGATCGCGGCGAAGGACGGTGCGTCGAGTATCTCGCGCGCCGAGATGCCGTGGATCCTCTGCGCGCCGAGATCGCGGTCCGGGTTCACGAGCGTCTCGAACGCCGCCTCGAAGCGCCCCTCCGCATCGAGATGGACGACAGCGACCTCGATGACGCGGTCGCCCCGCTCGGGACGGACCCCCGTCGTCTCGAAGTCGATGACCGCGAATCCCAGTCCCGCCATGGCACATCCCCCTCGGATCCTCTCGAGCCCGCGCGCTCGCTCCGCGATGCTAGCCCGACGCCGGAGCACGCAGGGGGACCGACTGCACCCCCTTTCGTGCCGCGCCGGAGGCCGCGGGCCGGCGCGTGCTCCTGCTCCGCGCCCGCCCGGCGGCCCCCGAGTAGACTCCCCTACCGTGACCGACGAGACCCGCCTCCCCCGAACCACTGTCAAGAAGCTCGCCGCGCTCGAGGACGGACCCGTCCGCGTGTCCGGCTGGGTCGAGACCGTGCGCGACCAGAAGAAGGTGCAGTTCGTCGTCCTGCGCGACGAGTCCGGTGCCGTGCAGCTGGTGAACCCGGCCGTGCGCGAGGCCGTCGAGGGCGACGACGCGTCGGCTGCGCGCCTCGCGATCACCGAGGAGATCTCCGGCCTCGCCCAGGGCTCCTTCATCACCGTCACCGGCGCGCTCAAGCACGACGAGCGCGTGAAGCTCGGCGGCATCGAGGTCAAGCTCGAGACGCTCGAGGTCGTCGCCGCGTCGATCCCGGAGGCGCCGATCGCGCCCGACTCCGGCATCGACAAGCGCATGGACTGGCGCTTCCTCGACCTGCGCCGTCCCGAGCAGAACCTCATCGCCCGTGTGCAGACCACGTTCGAGCACGCGCTGCGCACGTACTGGATCGAGCACGACTTCATCGAGATCCACACCCCGAAGCTCATGGCGAGCGCCTCGGAGTCGCGGGCCGAGCTCTTCGAGGTCGAGTACTTCGAGACGAAGGCCTACCTGGCGCAGAGCCCCCAGTTCTTCAAGCAGATGGCGCAGCCCGCCGGCTTCGGCAAGGTCTTCGAGGTCGGCCCCGCCTTCCGCGCCGACCCGAGCTTCACCTCGCGTCACGCGACCGAGTTCACGAGCGTCGACGCCGAGGTCTCCTGGATCGACTCGCACGAGGACGTCATGGAGCTGCACGAGCAGCTGATGGTCGCCGGCCTCACCGCCGTCGTCGAGAAGCACGGCGCCGAGGTCAAGGCGCTCTTCGACATCGACCTGACCGTCCCGACCACGCCGTTCCCGCGCATCCCGCTCGCCGAGGCCAAGCGCATCGTCGCCGAGCGCGGCTACGAGGTGCCCCGGGCCGACGACGACATGGACCCCGAGGGCGAGCGCCGCATCGCGGCCTACGTGCAGGAGGAGTTCGGGCACGACTTCGTGTTCCTCACCGACTACGCGTCGAGCATCCGGCCGTTCTACCACATGCGCCGCGAGGGCGACGGGACGATCACCAACAGCTACGACCTCATCTACAACGGCGTCGAGATCTCGACCGGAGCCCAGCGCGAGCACCGCGTCGACGTCCTCGTCGAGCAGGCCCGCGAGAAGGGCCTGGACCCGGAGGAGCTCGAGTTCTACCTCGACTTCTTCCGCTACGGCGTCCCGCCGCACGGCGGCTTCGGCATGGGGCTCTCGCGCGTGATCATGCTGATGCTGAACCAGGCGAACCTCCGCGAGGTCACCTACCTGTTCCGCGGCCCGACCCGCCTGCTGCCCTAGGCGCGGATCCCGGTCGCGGGAACCCCGGACCATCGAGACCGCCGCGGACGGCGGGTCCCCCTCGATGCGCCGGGGTTCCCTCGCGCCAGCCGCTAGGGAACCGGCAGCACCACGAGGTCGAGGTAGTCGGCCAGGCACGCCACCATGTCCACCGCGTCGCGCTCGAGCAGCCACTGCAGCTGCACGCCGTCCCAGAGCGCGATGATCGACGCCGCCACCCGCTCCGGATCGGACCCCTCGCGCAAGCGCCCGGCGGCCTGGAGCTCGCGCAGCTCGGCCGCGTACTCGCTGCGGAGGCGGCGGAACCGCGCGGCGAAGAAGTCGCGCCCCGGGTGCTCCTGCGTCGTCGACTCGCCGCAGAGCACGGCGTACAGCTCGATCACTCCGGGCGCCGTCTCGTTGTAGCGGGTCTGCCGCAGGATGCCGGCGACCAGCCCCTCCTCCGGGTCCGGCGGCGAGGAACCGTCGCCCGTGATCAGGTCGCGGTGCTCGAGGACCGCGAAGAGCAGGTCGGTCTTCGACGGGAAGTAGTGCAGGAGGCTCGTCTGGCTGAGCCCGACGCGGTCGGCGACCTCCTGGAGGGAGCCGCGGGCGTAGCCCCGCGCGGCGAAGACCTGGTGGGCGGCCTCGATGATGGCGCGGCGGCGCTCGGCCGACTTCGCGTACGGGCCGCGTCGCCTCGTCGCCTCCGCCATCGACCCCTCCTCCGCACTGGAGGCGCCTCGCCGTGCCCCTCGAACGGCCAGCGTAGCGGCGGCGGAGGAGCAGTGCCGCCAATTTCGAGTACCTACTCGAATTCGTGGTAGCGTCCCGATCATCGCCGGGTGAGACTCCCCGGCTCTCCACCACGACGAAGTGAGGGAAGATGCATCCGTTCACCCGGAGACAGCTCATCGCCGCCGGTCTCGGCACCGCGGCACTCGGGAGCCTGACGGCCTGCGCGACACCGGGCACCGTCTCGGTCAACACGGCGCCGACGATCGCCCCGGCCACCGGCCCGGTCCGCCTGCAGTACTGGGGCTGGCTGAAGGACCTGCAGAAGGTCTGCGACGTCTGGAACGCCTCGCACCCCGAGATCCAGGTCGAGGCCGTCTGGATCCCCGGCGGCAACGCGGGCGGCTACCAGAAGCTCTACTCGGCCCTCGCCGCGGGCGGCGGGCCCGACCTCGGCCAGGTCGAGATCCGCTCCGTCCCCGAGTTCATGCTCGTCAACGGCCTGGTCGACCTCACCCGGTACGGCGTCGAGCAGTATCGCGACCTGTACGACCCCACGCTCTGGGGCCAGGTCAGCTACACGGGCGGCGTCTACGGCATCCCGCAGGACAGCGGCCCGATGGCGCTCTTCTACCAGCCCGAGGTGTTCGGGAAGGTGGGTGCGGAGCCGCCGACGACCTGGGACGACTGGGCCGCGGTGGCGACGGAGCTGCGCGGAGCCGGCTCCTACATCGACTGCTTCCCGCTCGCCGACGCCTCGGTCTTCGCCGCGTTCGCGACGCAGGCCGGCGCGCAGTGGCTGCGCCCGGAGGAGGACGGCTGGGTCATCGACATGACCGACGACGCCACGACGCGCGTCGCCTCCTTCTTCGACACGGCCATCGACCAGGACCTGGTGCAGACCGGCTACGGCGCCTACTCCCCCGCGTGGTTCGCGGCCGCGGCGAAGGGCGGGATCGCCTCCTGCGCCACCGGCAGCTGGGGCGACGCCCTGCTCGAGGGGGTCAGCGGAGGCTCGGGCAAGTGGCGCGCGGCTCCCATGCCCGTCTGGGGCGACACCGGCTTCGGCTCGAGCTTCCTCGGCGGATCGACCGCGGCGGTGTTCTCGAGCAGCAAGCACCCGGAGGAGGCGATCGAGTTCGCCGTCTGGATGACCACCACGCAGGAGGGCATCGACGCGATGATCGCCAACAGCGGCATCGGCTGGTCTCCCGCGGTCGGCGAGATCGGCACGGCCCGCAAGGGTCCGAGCGACTTCTTCAGCGGGCAGAACTACAACGAGGACGTCCTCGTGCCCGCATCGAAGGAGCAGAACCCGGACTGGTCCTGGTGGCCCGTCACGCAGCAGTCCTTCAACATCCTCAGCGACGGCTTCCGGAAGAAGGCGTCCGGGCTCTCGCTCGTGGACGCGGTCGCCGAGGCGGAGCAGCAGATCATCACGGTCTTCGAGAACAAGGGCCTGAGCATCAGGAGGGCCTCCGCATGACCACCACGACCTCCCCCGCCGCCGCCGCGGTCGCGGCCACCACGCGGACGCCGGGCGCGCCCCGGCGCAGCCGCGCGGTCGCCCGCGCCCCGTGGATCCTCCTCGGACCCTTCCTGGCCCTGTTCGTCCTCACGTTCATCGTCCCGATCGTCGTCGCCGTCGGCTCCAGCTTCACGAAGGTGACGCGCTCCGGCCTCTTCGGCGAGGCCGGGGTCACCAGCGGGTTCGCGGGCTTCGACAACTACGCGCAGGCCCTCGCCGACGGCAACTTCATCGCCTCCATCGGGCGGATGTTCCTCTTCGGCATCGTCCAGGTGCCGGTGATGATCGCCCTCTGCACCGTCCTCGCGCTGATGCTCGAGTCGGCGTCGGCGAAGTTCCCCGGCTTCTTCCGGGCGGCCTACTTCCTCCCCTACGGAGTGCCCGGAGTCATCGCGACGATCCTGTGGTCGTTCCTCTACGTGCCCGGCCTCAGCCCGCTCATCGACGCGGCGAACGTGGTCGGGCTCCAGCCCGACTTCCTCGGTGCGGACACGGTGCTCTGGTCGATCGCGAACATCTCGCTCTGGAGCTACACCGGCTACAACATGCTGATCATCGTCGCCCAGCTCAAGGCGATCCCGGTCGAGCTCTACGAGGCGGCGAAGGTCGACGGCGCCTCCACCTGGCGCGTCGCCCGCAGCATCCAGCTGCCGCTCATCCGCCCCGCGCTGGTGCTGACGACGATCTTCTCGATCATCGGAACGCTCCAGCTGTTCGCCGAGGCGCAGGTGCTGAAGACGGTCGCTCCGGCGATCGACAGCCAGTACACGCCGAACCTCAGCGCGTACACCACGGCCTTCGCCTACAACGACTACAACGTCGCCGCCGCCCAGGCCGTCCTGATCGCGCTGGTCGCGTTCCTGCTCTCCTTCACGTTCCTCTCGATCTCGAACAGGAGGTCGTCATGAGCCGCACCGAGACCCCGCCGACCACGACCACCGGAGTCGTCACCGCCGACCGCCCCGTGAAGGCCGGACGCGGGCCCGACCGCTCGGCCGGCCGCAACCGCGCCTCGACCATCATCGTCACCGCGATCCTCGTCGTCGTGGCGGTCTACTTCCTCATCCCCGTCTACTGGGTCGTCGTCGCGGCGACCAAGACGACCGAGGACCTCTTCGCCACCTACGGCTTCTGGTTCGCCCCGACGTTCGCGCTCTGGGACAACCTGACGCAGGTGCTGACCTACGGCGACGGCATCTTCGTCCGCTGGTTCCTCAACTCCGTCCTCTACGCCGGAGTGGGCGCCCTGCTCGCGACCTACCTCGCCGCGGCGGGCGGCTACGCGCTGGCCAAGTACGAGTTCCGCGGCAGCAGGCTCGTGTTCGGGACGATCCTCGCGGGCGTCCTGGTGCCGGGCACCGCGACCGCTCTGCCGCTGTTCCTGCTCTTCAGCCAGATGGGCATCGCGAACACCTACTGGAGCGTGCTGATCCCCTCGCTCGTCTCGCCGTTCGGGCTGTTCCTCTGCCGGATCTACGCTCAGGCGACCGTGGACACCGCGATCATCGAGGCGGCGCGCATCGACGGCGCCGGGGAGCTGCGGATCTTCCACACGCTCGGGCTGCGCATCCTGACTCCCGCGCTGGTCACCGTGTTCCTCTTCCAGCTGGTCGGGATCTGGAACAACTACTTCCTGCCCCTGGTGATGCTCTCGGACACGAACCTGTTCCCGATCACACTGGGACTGAACAACTGGCTCGGACAGGTCGACCGCCTGCCCGAGTTCTACGAGCTGACGACCGGCGGCGTCCTGCTGTCGATCATCCCGCTCGCCATCGCCATGATCGTGCTGCAGCGCTTCTGGCGCGGCGGCCTGACGGAAGGCTCCGTGAAGTGACGACTCCCCCGACGACCTCCCACTACCTGACGGACACCGGGCCGGGCTCCGGCCGCCGCCGGGCCCCCCGCTCGTGGCTGCACACCGACGCCCCGGCGCTCCCGCTGGACGGGGAGTGGCGCTTCCGCCTGCTTCCCGCCGCTCCGGGGACCCCGGGCGGCGCCGGCGTGCTGCCGGAGGGCGAGGGCGTGGACGCCGTCGGGGACGAGTCGTTCGACGACTCCGGCTGGGATCTGATGCCGGTGCCCTCGCACTGGGTGCTGCAGGGCGACGGGCGCTACGGACTGCCGGCCTACACGAACGTGCAGTTCCCGTTCCCGACCGAGCCGCCGTTCGTGCCGGACGCGAACCCGACGGGCGACTACCGCCGCACTGTCGTGGTTCCGGAGGAGTGGGACTCCGCCGAGGCGGTCGTCCTGCGCTTCGACGGGGTCGAGTCCCGCTACCGCGTCTGGGTCAACGGCGTCGAGATCGGCATCGGCTCCGGCAGCCGGCTCGCGCAGGAGTTCGACGTCACCGGCGTCGTCCGCCCGGGCGAGAACCTCGTCGTGGTCCGCGTGCACCAGTGGTCGGCCTCGAGCTACGTGGAGGACCAGGACCAGTGGTGGCTGCCGGGGATCTTCCGCTCGGTGCACCTGCTCGCGCGCCCCGTCGGCGGTATCGAGGACGTGTGGCTGCGCTCCTCCTTCGCCGGCGGCGCGGGCCGCATCGAGGCGGAGGTGACCGCCGCGGCCGACGCGTTCCCGCTGACGCTGCGCGTGCCCGGGCTCGGGATCGAGACGGTCTGGGCCTCGGCGGAGGAGATCGCCGCGATCGAGGTCCCCGAGGTCGAGCCGTGGTCGGCGGAGGCTCCGCGCCTCTACGACGCGACGCTCGCCTCCGCCGGCGAGACGGTCTCGCTGCGGCTCGGCTTCCGCACGGTCGAGATCCGCGGCGACCGCTTCCTGGTCAACGGCGAGCGCGTCGTCTTCCATGGAGTCAACCGCCACGAGACGCACCCCGACCGCGGTCGAGCGTTCGACGAGGACTCCGCCCGCGAGGACCTCGCGATGATGAAGCGCTTCAACGTGAACGCCATCCGCACCAGCCACTACCCGCCGCATCCCCGTCTGCTCGACCTCGCCGACGAGCTCGGCTTCTGGGTGGTCCTCGAGTGCGATCTCGAGACCCACGGCTTCGAGCGGGTCGGCTGGGCGGGCAACCCCAGCGACGACCCCGCCTGGCGAGAGGCCTACCTCGACCGCATCGAGCGGACCGTCGAGCGCGACAAGAACCACCCGAGCATCGTGCTCTGGTCCCTCGGCAACGAGGCGGGCACCGGCGCGAACCTCGCCGCGATGTCCGCCTGGGTGCACGGCCGCGACCCCGAGCGCCCCGTCCACTACGAGGGCGACTACACCGGCGCGTACACCGACGTGTACTCGCGGATGTACTCCTCGATCCCCGAGACCGAGCGGATCGGCACCGACGGCTCGCTCACTCCGCTGCTCGGCTGCTCCCCCGGCGAGTCCGCTCGGCAGCGCTCCAAGCCCTTCCTGCTCTGCGAGTACGTGCACGCGATGGGCAACGGCCCGGGAGCGATCGACCAGTACGAGGACCTCGTCGACCGCTTCCCGCGGCTGCACGGCGGCTTCGTCTGGGAGTGGCGCGACCACGGCCTGCGGGCGCGCACGCCGGAGGGCGTCGAGTACTACGCGTACGGCGGCGACTTCGGCGAGGTGGTGCACGACGGCAACTTCGTGATGGACGGCATGGTGCTCTCCGACGGCACGCCCAGCCCGGGCCTCTTCGAGTGGAAGCAGATCGTCGCTCCGGTGCGCCTCACGGTCCGCGGCGACGGCGTCGTCATCGAGAACCGCCGGCACGACGCCTCCACCGCCGATCTGCGCTTCGCGTGGCGGGTCGAGCGGGACGGGCGGGTCACCGCGGAGGGAGTGCTCGACGCCCCGGTCATCGCGGCCGGCGACGCCGTGCACGTGGAGCTCCCCCCGCTCGAGGTGCGCCCCGGCGGCGAGACCTGGCTCACCGTCGACGCGGTCCTCGACGCCTCGACCGCCTGGGCGGAGGATGGCCACGTGCTCTCCACCGGTCAGCACCTCCTCGCCGCGCCGTCGGCGGTGCCCGCGTGGACCCGCGCCGTCCGCGCCGCTCCGCCCCTCGAGGGCGGCGCGCTCGGAGTCGCGCGGTTCCGCGACGGCCGGCTCGCCTTCCTCGCCGGCCTGCCCGTCGACGGACCGCGCGCCGAGCTCTGGCGCGCCCCGACCGACAACGACGAGGGCGCGGGCTTCCCCGGCTACGTCACCGGCGACCCGTACGACGGCGACGGCCGCGGGCTGCCGGCCCCCTCCTCCGCCGCCCGCTGGCGCGAGGCCGGACTCGACCGCCTGGTCGGCCGCGTGCAGGAGGTGGACGCCTCCGCCGGGCTCCGCCGCGTGACCCGCTTCTCGGCCGCGGACTTCGACGCGGGACTCCTGATGGAGGAGCGCTGGAGCGTCGACGGGGAGAGCACGGTCCTCCGCGTCGACCTCGTGCCGACCCGGGGCTGGGACTCCGTCTGGCCGCGGCTGGGCATCCGGATCGACCTGCCCGCGTCGATCGACGGCGCGGAGTGGTTCGGCACCGGCCCGCTCGAGTCCTACCCCGACAGCCTCCGGGCCGCGCGGGTGGGGCGCTTCACGGCGGAGATGGACCGGCTGACGACTCCGTACGCCCGCCCGCAGGAGAGCGGTCACCGCAGCAGCGTGCGCGAGCTGACGCTGACGGAGGCGGGCTCGCCCCGGCTCCGCATCGAAGCCGCGCGCGACCTGCACGGGCGCCTTCCCGGCTTCACCCTGGCGCGGCACACGCCGCAGGAGATCACGGCCGCCGCGCACCCGCACGAGCTGCCGGAGTCGGAGCGCGCGGTCCTCGTGATCGACGCCGCCCAGCACGGCCTGGGCTCCCGCGCGTGCGGTCCGGACGTGTGGCCCGACTTCCAGCTGCGGCCGGAGGCGCGGACGATCCTCCTCCGCTTCACCGCGGCCGGCTGAGCGCCGGGAGAGGACGAGGGAAGGCCCGCGGGATCGCGTCCCGCGGGCCTTCCCTCGTCCTCCGGACGCGTCAGTCGCTCTGCGTGCGCGGCAGCGGTCCGCCGATGAAGAGGTCCGTGTTCATGCGCCGGCGGCGCATCACGACCAGGACGGCCGCGCAGGCGACGAGCGACGCGGCGACCGCGCCGCCGCCGATCATCAGCGCGGTGGTCGGCGTGATGCCGGCCGGTCCCGCCGAGGCGGCCGTGCTGATGAAGGCGGTGCGCGCGGCGCTGATCGCGGTGCCGCAGACCTGCTGCGCCTCCCACGGTGCGGCCGTGGTGTCGCTGTCACGGTAGGAGACGGTCACAGCTGCTGTGCGGTGCGACTCGCGGCCGAAGGCGACGACGCAGTAGACGGAGGGGTCGGGGTCGGCGATGACCGCGTCGCCCAGCGCCAGCTCGGCCCAGCCGATGGAGTCGGACTGCACGGCGACGTCGCCGGCGGCCAGGTCGGCGCGGGACCCGGAGGTCTCGAAGGCGCCCACGGCGACCTCCTCGTCGGCGTCGAAGCCCCAGACGGCGCCGCGGGGCGCCTCGGTGCTGCCGTCGCCGAGCTCGCGCGGCTCGAGCAGGAGGCCGTTGCCGGTGGAGGGCGCCAGCCGGAAGACGACCTTGGCGGCGGAGCCCTGGTCGCCCGTGAGGTCGACCGTGAAGGCGCCCGACTTGGTGATCAGCGCGGTCGGCACGGTCGCGGTGCCGCTCCCCGCCTCGAGGGTCAGCGGGGTCTTGGTGCCGTTCGGGTCGCGGAGGACCGCGGAGACGGCCTCGCCGCTCGCGAAGCCGGTGTACGAGAAGCCGACGCCGTAGAAGCGGGCGAGCTCGACGGTGAGCGCCTCCGGCTGCACGGCGAGCTCGCGGGTGAGGAAGACGTCCGCGGTCGCGGCACCGGCCGCCGGCTTCGCGCCCTCGGTCGAGGTGCCGAGCTCGGTGCGTCCGGGGGCCGACGCCGCCGGAGTGACGGCGCCCGCACCGGAGGAGCCGGCGGTGCCGGACGTGGTGGTGCCGGTTGTGGTGCCGCCGCCGGAGGTGCCGCCGGACGTCGCTCCGCCGGTGGTGCCGCCGCCGGAGCCGGAGCCGCCGGAGGACGATCCGCCGCCGGTGGAGGGCTGACCGCCGCCGGAGCCGCCCTGCTGGCCGCCGCCGGTCGAGCCGCCGCCGGTCGAGCCGCCGCCGGTCGAGCCGCCGCCGGTCGAGCCGCCGCCGGTCGAGCCGCCGCCGGTGGATCCACCGCCGGTGGAGGGCTGGCTCGGCTGCTGGGGCGCGGGGTCGACCGGTGCCGGATCGACCGGCGCGGGGTCCACGGGCGCGGGGTCGACGGGAGCGGGCTGCTCGGGTTCTGCCGGCTCCTCGGGCACTCCGGGAACGGACGGCTCCTCGGGGACGCCGGGAACGGGGTCGGAGCCGCCGTCGCCCGGCTGCTCGGGATCCTCCGGCACGCCGGGGATGGTCGTCGCGGCCGGCTGCTCGACCGTGGTCGAGACCGTCGAGGCGGAGGGGGCCGCGACGGCCGCTCCGGGGAGGGCCAGGCCGAGCACGAGCGCCGCGAGAGCGGCGGCGGGCAGGGCGAGTCGGCGGGATGACGGCATGGCGGTTCCTTCCTCCACGGGCGACGATCTGCGTCCGCGCACGGAGGAGCGCACTCCCCCCTCACGAGGGTAAGGGCGAGAGGCGAGCTATCGCGAGCCGTCCTGTCCCCCGTCAGAGGGACGTCGCGGTCGTGCTTCCGTCCGGACGGCCCGGTCGAAGCTCACCCGCGATCGAGGAGGGCCCGCCGGAGCCGCGCGGGATCGACCCGCCAGAAGGTGTGCACGCGCCCGTCGATCAGCACCACCGGGATCTCCTCGACGAAGCGCTCGTGCAGCTCGGGATCGTCGAGGATCGACACCTCCGAGACGGCGACCGACGCCTCGCCGCCCAGATCGGCGACCACCTGCTCGACCACGGTCCGCGCGTCGTCGCAGAGATGACAGCCCGGCTTGCCCACGAGCGTCAGCTCCACGTCCACCATGCGGTCAGTGTACGGCGGCCCCGGCGACGGGCGCCGAGACGGCGAGCGCCGCCGGGATGATCCGTGAACGCAGACGAGCGCCCGACCCCGGAAGGGCGGACGCTCGAGTGGGAAGAGGCGCGAGCCTACTTCTTGTTGCGACGCTGGTGGCGAGTCTTGCGAAGCAGCTTGCGGTGCTTCTTCTTCGCCATACGCTTGCGACGCTTCTTGATGACAGAACCCACGAAGACCTCACAACGTTCAGGGGGTCGACCGCCCGACGGGCGGCCGCTTACGAAAAACTGGCTCCCGCGAGCTTACACGACCCGGGGCTCCACCGTTTCCGGCTCCTCGGCGCCCCTCACTTGCGGATGCGCAGCGCCTCCGCCACCTTCGTCGCTCCCTCGCTGACGCCCCGCTGGATGTCCTGCACCACGGTGCTGACCTGGTGGGTGCGCTCGGCGAGCGCCCGACCCAGCGACTCCGCCCGGGCCGCGGTCGGAGCGTCGAGCAGGGCGCCGGCCGCCTCGTCCTCGGCGAGGAAGGGCAGCAGCCAGTCCTCGACCTCCGCCAGCGGCGCGTACTCGAGCGCGTAGAAGCGGTGCTGTCCGCTCTCGCGCACCGTGACGAGGCCGGTCTCGCGCAGCACCTTGAGGTGCTTCGAGACGGTCGGCTGGCTCAGCTCGAGGCGCGCCACGATCCGCGACACGCTCATGCCCTCGGCCGAGCCGTCCCGCCGCTGCTCGAGCAGCAGGGCGAGGATGTCCCGGCGGGTCCCGTCCGCGATCACCCCGAAGATGTCAGCCATGCGCCCAGGCTAGTCAGCGCCCCGGGGGCCCGGCACCGAGCGGGTAGCATGGCCGCGATCGAGTGGAGGATCCGCCGTGGTGGTTCGGCAGCAGTTCCGCAGCCCCGTGGGCGTCTCGCCCGTCTCCCCCTGGTCGGGTTTCGAGCGGGCCCGCGACCTCATCGACGACTTCGCCGGACGCTCGCCGTCCCGCTTCGCGATCCTCATCTTCTCGGCGCTCGTGCTCGTGTTCACCCTGCTGTTCTCGCTGCCGGTGTCGAGCACCACGGGCACCGTCACTCCGCTGCACGACGCCTTCTTCACCGCGATGTCGGTGATCTGCGTGACCGGCCTCGCGACGGTCGACATGGCGACGCACTGGTCGGCGTTCGGCCACTCGATCATCTTCGTCGGCGTGAACATCGGCGCTCTGGGAGTGCTGACGCTCGCCTCGATCATGGGCCTGGCGATCTCGCGCCGCCTCGGGCTCCGGGCGAAGCTCATGGTCGCCAGCGACTCGAACCCGCTGCGGATCCACTCCGGCCCCGTCGCCGAGGGCCAGGCCGTGCGCCTGGGCGAGATCGGCGGACTGCTCGCCACCGTCGCGATCAGCGCCGCCGCGATCGAGATCATCGTCGCGCTGCTGCTGTTCCCGCGGATGCTGATCGACGGGATCCCGATCGGCGAGGCCGTCTGGCACTCCTTCTACTACTCCGCGATGGCGTTCACGAACACCGGCTTCGCCCCGAACGCCGCGGGACTCACCCCCTTCGAGGACGACTACTGGTTCCTCGGCATCCTGATGCTCGGCGTCTTCCTCGGCTCGATCGGCTTCCCCGTCATCTACGCCTTCTCCCGCGGCTGGCGGCGCCCGCGCAAGTGGTCGGTGCACGTGAAGCTGACGCTGGTCACCTCCGTGATCCTGCTCGTCGCCGGGGCCGTCCTCTACATCGTGCTCGAGTTCGACAATCCGAGGACCTTCGGCAGCCTCGATGCGGGAGACACCGTCTTCCAGTCCTTCTTCCTCTCGACGATGACGCGGTCGGGCGGCTTCTCGACGATCTCGGTCCCCGACCTCAACGGCTCGAGCCTGCTCGTGACGGACATGCTGATGTTCATCGGCGGAGGATCGGCCTCCACGGCCGGCGGGATCAAGGTCACGACCCTCGCGATCCTGTTCCTGGCCGCGTTCGCCGAGGCCCGAGGCAACAACGACATGGAGGCGTTCGGCCGCCGGATCCCGAACGACGTCCTCCGCCTGGCCGTCTCGGTCGTGCTGTGGGGCGCGACGACGGTCGCCGTGTCGAGCGTCCTGATCCTGCACATCACCAAGGCCTCGCTCGACCACGTGCTCTTCGACGTGATCTCGGCCTTCGCGACCTCCGGGCTCTCGACGGGGCTCACCGCGGAGCTGCCGCCGTCCGGGGTCTACATCCTGGCGCTGACGATGTTCATGGGCCGCGTTGGTACCGTGACTCTCGCCGCCGCGCTCGCCGCGAGCCAGCGGAGGCAGTTGTTCAGACGACCGGAAGAGAGGCCCATCGTTGGTTGACCGCATCAGGTACGACGCCCCGGTGCTGGTGATCGGCCTCGGGCGCTTCGGAGCCGCCACGGCCGGCCAGCTCGACCGCCTCGACCGCGAGGTCCTCGCCATCGACGCCGACGCCGGTCTCGTGCAGAAGTGGTCGGAGCGGGTCACCCACGCGGTGCAGGCCGACGCCCGCTCGCTCGACGCCCTCGCGCAGATCGGCGCGCAGGACTTCCAGGTCGCCGTCGTCGCGGTCGGCTCCTCCATCGAGGCGTCCGTGCTGATCACTGCGAACCTCGTCGACCTCAAGATCCCGCAGATCTGGGCGAAGGCGATCTCGCGCTCGCACGGCAAGATCCTCGAGCGGATCGGCGCGAACCACGTGATCTACCCCGAGGCGGAGGCGGGCGAGCGCGTCGCGCACCTGGTCTCGGGCCGCATGCTCGACTTCATCGAGTTCGACGACGACTTCGTGCTCGCGAAGATGTACCCGCCCAAGCCGATCCGGGGGCTGACGCTCACGGAGTCGGGCGTGCGCCGCAAGCACCGCGTGACCGTCGTCGGCGTCAAGAGCCCGGGCAAGCCCTTCACCTACGCGACCGAGCAGACCGTCGTCTCGAACCACGACCTCATCGTGGTCAGCGGCACCCCCAGCGACATCGAGCGCTTCGCGGCCCTCGGCTCCTGACCCGCGCCCCCTCCCTCCTCCTCTGCGGGATGCCGCTCCGGTACGCCCGCTCCGGGTGTCGCGTATCCGGGCGGCGTCTCGCGGAGAGGAGGGCGGAGTCAGGAGGCGGCGAGCTCGCGGGCGCGGGCCAGCGCGGCGTCGGTCGCCCGCGTGAAGAGGGCGGCGAGGTCGGCCTCCTGCAGGACCGCGACGGCCCGCTCGGTGGTGCCCTTCGGGCTCGTGACCCGCCGGCGCAGCTCCGCGGGCTCCTCGCCGGAGTCCGCGAGCAGCTCGGCGGCGCCGCGGAACGTGCCGACCACCATCGTCGACGCCTGCTCCGGAGTGAAGCCCTTCGCGACAGCGGCCGCGATGAGCTCCTCGATCAGCAGGAACACGTAGGCGGGCCCCGAGCCGGAGATCGTCGAGAGCGCGTCGAGCTGCGACTCCGGCACCTCGACCACCTCGCCGACCGTCTCGAACAGGCGGCGCACGAGCGCCAGGTCCTCGTCGCCGGACCGCGTGCCCGCGCTGAGGCCGGTGACGGCGCGGCCCACGACCGCGGGAGTGTTCGGCATCGAGCGGAGCACGGCGACGGACGCGGGCAGGTGCCGCTCGAACGTGGCCGCGGTCACGCCGGCGGCGACGGAGACGACGACCGCGCCCGGGGCGAGCGCGTCGGCGATCTCGTCGAGCAGGTCCGGCACCATGTGCGGCTTGACGGCCACGAGCACGATCGCCGCGCCCTCGACCGCGCGCCGGTTGGCCTCCGGGTCGTCCGCGGTGGCGAAGGCGGTGACCACCGGGTGGCCGTCCCACGCGGCGGCCTTCGCGGAGTCGCGGTTGGTCACCCGCACGCCCCCCTCGACGCGCACGCCGGGAGCCAGCAGGCCCTGGAGGATCGCACCCCCCATCGAGCCGAGGCCGAGGACGGCGATGGACGGGAGCAGGACGGGCGCATCGGTCACGCCGCTCATCCTACGAAGAGCCCGCGGCAAGGGGGTCCGGGTGCGGTCCGGGGCCTCGTAGGATGGCCCGACCATCCAGCGGCGAGCCCGAGGAGACCACGTGAGCGCATCCGGAGGCGGCACCGCGATCATCGCGGCGCTCGCGGCCAACCTCGGCATCGCCCTGACGAAGTTCGTCGCCTGGTTCTTCTCCGGATCCGCCTCCATGCTCGCCGAGGGCGTGCACTCGCTCGCCGACTCCGGCAATCAGCTGCTCCTGCTGCTCGGCGGCCGCAAGTCGCGGAAGGCCGCCGACGAGGAGCACCCGTTCGGCTACGGACGGGAGCGCTACGTCTACGCCTTCGTGGTGTCGATCATCCTGTTCTCCGTCGGCGGCGTCTTCTCGCTCTACGAGGGCATCGAGAAGATCGCCGAGCCGCACGAGCTCGAGAACGCCTGGCTGCCGATCCTGGTCCTCGTGATCTCGATCTGCCTCGAGGGCTACTCGCTGCGCACCGGCGTGAAGGAGTCGAACCGGGTCCGCGGCTCGCAGTCCTGGTTGCAGTTCATCCGCCGGGCGAAGGCGCCGGAGCTGCCGGTCGTGCTCCTCGAGGACGTCGCCGCGCTCACCGGTCTGACGTTCGCGCTGCTCGGAGTCGGGCTGACCGTGATCACCGGCGACTCGGTCTACGACGCGATCGGAACGATCATGATCGGCACCCTGCTGATCGTGGTGGCGATCGTGCTGGGCGTCGAGACGAAGAGCCTGCTGGTCGGAGAGGGGGCGACTCCCGCCGACGCCGCCTCGATCCGCGCCGCGCTCGAGGCCGGGCGCGACGTCGAGCGCGTCATCCACATGCGCACGCTCTACCTCGGACCGGACGAGATCCTCGTGGCCGCGAAGCTCGCCTTCCCGGCCGCCGAGACCCTCGAGCACGTGGCCGCCGGGATCGACGCCGCGGAGAAGCGGATCCGCGAGGCCGTTCCCGCCGCCACCACGATCTACCTCGAGCCCGACGTCGACCGCGGACGCGCGGGATCGGCGGCGGCCCGTCCGGCCGTGACGGAGGCGGAAGGGACGGCCGCTGCGGTCGCTCCGGCCGCCTCCGCTCCGCCCGCCGCCTCCCCGCCGGCCGCGCCGCACGGGAGCGCCTGAGATGCGCCGGGCCCTGGCGATCGTCAACGAGCGCGGTGCCGGGCTCGGCGCGCTCGAGCCGATGCTGACCGAGCGGGGGTTCGCCGTCGACGCCGTCGCAGGGACGGACCTCGACGCGATCGACATCCTCGCCCCCGACCTCGTCGTCACGCTCGGCTCCAGCGCCGGCGTCTACGAGACCTCGCGGCACCCCTTCATCAGCCCCGAGATCGCGCTCCTGCAGGACCGGATGCACCACCGCCGTCCCACGCTCGGCGTCTGCTTCGGAGCGCAGCTGATCGCGGCCGCCCTGGGCGAGTCCGTCCATCCCGGATCGGCCCGCGAGGTCGGCTTCCGCCCGGTCGTGCTCACGGAGGAGGGCGTCGGCTCCCCGCTCCGGCACCTCGCCGACGTCGACGTGATGCAGTGGCACGGCGACACCTTCGCGCTGCCGAGCGGAGCGGCGCTGCTGGCGTCGTCACCGACGGGCGAGGTGCAGGCGTTCGCCGTGGAGGACTGGCTCCTCGGCGTGCAGTTCCACCCCGAGCTGACCGGCACGATGGCCGCGCAGTGGCTCGAGGGCGACGGGGAGTGGGCAGGAGCGGCGGGCTACGACGCCGCCGTGCTCGCCGAGGACGTCGCGGCGGAGCGCTTCGAGCGGATGCACGCGGTGACGCGGCTCGCGCTGACGGAGTGGCTGGGCGCTCCGAGCTGAGGGGTTCGGCGGCGCTCGGCGTCAGCGGCGGTCGGCGTCAGCGGCGGTCGGCGAAGAAGTCGAGCAGGAGCCGCGAGCACTCCGCGGCGCGGACCCCGGGGTACACCTCGACCACGTGGTTGTGCCGGCGGTCGCGGAGGAGGTCGTGCACGGATCCGGAGGCGCCCGCCTTCTCGTCCCACGCACCGAAGACGACGCGGTCGATCCGCGCCGCCAGGATCGCTCCGGCGCAGAGCACGCACGGCTCGAGCGTGACCACCAGCGTGCAGCCCTCGAGATGCCAGTCGCCGCGGGCCTCGGCCGCCGCGCGGATCGCGACCACCTCGGCGTGCGCCGTCGGATCCCGCCGCAGCTCGCGCTCGTTGCGCCCGAGCCCGAGCACCGCACCCTCCGAGTCGAGGACCACCGCGCCCACGGGGACGTCGCCCCAGCCCGCGGCCCGCCGCGCCTCGTCGAGCGCCAGGCCCATCCACTCCTCGGAGCGGCGGGGGACGCGGAGATCGCTGTCGCGCATCGCTCCCCCTCCTGCGGCGGCCCGCTGCGGCCGGTGGGGCGCCGCTCCGGCCAGTAGATTGAGCTTATGCGCGTCCACGTAGCCGACCACCCGCTGATCACCCACAAGCTCACCGTGCTGCGTGACAAGCGCACCCCCTCCCCCACCTTCCGGCAGCTCGCCGAGGAGCTGATGACGCTCCTCGCCTACGAGGCCACCCGCGGCGTCCGCACCCGCACCGTCACCATCGAGACCCCCGTGACGCAGACCACCGGCCTCGCGCTCAGCGACCCGCAGCCGCTGGTCGTCCCGATCCTCCGGGCCGGCCTCGGGATGCTCGAGGGCATGGTCAAGCTCATCCCGACCGCCGAGGTCGGCTTCCTGGGCATGGCACGCAACGAGGAGACGCTCGAGCCGACCACGTACGCGGAGCGCCTGCCCGACGACCTGTCGAACCGCCAGTGCTTCGTCCTCGACCCGATGCTCGCGACCGGCGGCTCGCTCGTCGCGGCCATCCAGTTCCTCTTCGACCGGGGAGCGGTCGACGTCACCGCCGTCTGCCTGCTCGCCGCCCCCGAGGGCCTGGCCGCCGTCGAGAAGGCCTTCGGCGACCGCGACGTGACCATCGTCCTCGGCTCCCTCGACGAGAAGCTCAACGAGCTCGGCTACATCGTCCCCGGCCTCGGCGACGCGGGCGACCGCCTCTACGGCCTCGCGGGCTGAGCCCGCCGGCCCCCGGACGAGCGGGCCTCGCGTCGCACCCCGGAACAGGGAGCCCCGCTGAGCCGTGCCGGTCGGCCGGCGCAGCGAGGGTCTCGACAGCCCCCACCGCGACCGTCCGGCAAAGCCCGTCCTGCGGATCGAGCAGCCCGCGCAGCGGGCGCATCGAGGTCCCCAATCACGGCGCGCGCCTCCTCCCGAGCACCGGAACCACCCCCGACGCGCCGTCCATCCCCACGGAAGTGTTGACGCCGTGCACCGGCCTCCGCTTTACTGACGGACATGAGTGACACCCTGCACGCCCCGACCTCCCTCGAGGCCATCGGGAATGCCGGCATGATGATGGCCGGTGGCCCCGTCATGTGCTGTCGAATGTGTGCATGAGGAACTGACCTCGCCGGATCCCCGCACCGCCTCCGCCCGCTGATCGTCACGATCGGCTGAGCGTCCGAGGCGCGGACGATCCCCTGGATGCCCCGCATCCGTCTCTGCCGCCACCGTGCACCGCGGGCCGGCTCGATCGCGCACACCCGGATCCGCACCCTCGGACACTCGTCCCGGATCCGACCAGCCAAGGACTCGTCATGACCCTTCTCCACACCCGCACCGTCACCGCCGCCACCTCCACCGAGGCGCCCCGTCTCCAGCCGGTCGCCGACGCCGCGCCCGCAGCACCCCGCCTCCGCGCCGTCCCCCAGGGCACCGAGGCCCGCGGCTTCGCCCTCTACGTCGGCATCGACGAGGCCAAGGCCCGCGCCGCCGGAGTCGACCTCGGCCGCCTGGTCGAGGAGCTCAAGCGCGTCACGGCGCAGCTCGCCCCCGACGCCGAGACCTACGCCTCCGTCGCCCTCGCCCCGCAGGGCGCCGGCGGCCGCGACGTGGACGTGGTCCGCCTCGCGCTGCAGGACCCGGCCGCCGTCGCCAAGCGCCGCTCCGACGCCGAGCCCGACCCCGACCGTGCACCCGGCGGCGTCGTCATCGACATCTCCCGCAAGCGCGTCATCCTCGACGAGGAGACCACCCCCCTCACCTACAAGGAGTTCGAGCTCCTCCAGTACCTCGTGCTCCGCGAGGGCCGCACCATCGAGCGCGCCGAGCTCATCGCCTCGCTCTGGGGCGCCGCGGACGACGACGCGCCGAACGAGCGCACCATCGACGTCCACGTCCGCCGCCTCCGCGCCAAGCTCGGCCGCTACGAGGAGATCGTGCGCACCGTCCGCGGAGTCGGCTACCGCTTCGACCGCCACGCCGACGTCGCCATCCGCTACGCGTCGACGCCGTCGCCGGATCTGTTCTGAACTGTGAGGAGAGCGCTTGCGCTCTCCTCAGCGCGGTCGGCTTCGCGAGGGGTCGCGATTCGGAGAGCGGGTCGCGACCGGCTAGCGGGAAACGCTGACACGCGTTTCCCGCGTTCGCCTCGAGGGCGGAACGTCCTCTCGACCTCCGGAGATGTGCGCGCACCGCCCCTACCCTGGAAAGGGCTGCTCGGCGGCCTGCTGTGTGGCCGAGGCCGTGGGGGGCGGGGCGCGCCTCGGCCACACAGCAGGCCGCCGAGCAGCCCTTTCCAGGGTAGGGG
>NZ_PSWH01000027.1:0-51765 GCF_002932105.1 Rathayibacter sp. AY1C1
CGCCCGGACCCCGTCCCGCCCGACCCTCGCCCGGTCTCGATCCGCCGCTCCGCGGCTACTCGACCACCCGGAGGACACCGGCGGCCGCAGGCTCGCACTCCGATCCGCCACCCTCTCGCCGCACCCTCCGAGGCGAACCGGCGATCCGCGTGTCAGCGGAACGTCGTAGCCGGACGCACGACGCTCTCACCGACCCGGCCACCCTCCCCAGCCGACCGCGCCGAGCCGGGCAAGGACCGGCTCGCCACAGACACCGCGAACCGGCGATCCGCGTGTCAGCGGATCGTCGTAGCCGTACGCAGGACGCCCTTGAGAACCCGGCCACCCTCCCCAGCCGACCGCGCCGAGCCGGTCGGGGACCGGCTCGGAATTCAATACAGACAGTTCGGCCCCAGCAGGCTCTTCAGCTCGCCGAAGAGGTCCGGGGTGATGCGCACGGGGAACGGCACCTCGAACACGCGGGCCGTGTCGCCCTTGATGAGCTTCAGCCGCACCTCGGTCTGGCCGGAGTGGCGGATGAGCACGTCGCTGAGCTGTGAGACCGTGTCGGTGGTCGCGCGCGACTCGGGCATCGAGACGGTGAGCGGTCCCGAGTCGCCGTCCTGGCTCATCTCGGGGGCGAACAGGCTGAACGCGTGCAGGTTCATCCCGTCGTCGCGCATGCTGACGCGGCCTCTGACGACGACGATGGAGTCGTTCGTGAGCGCCGGGGCGAACTCCTGGTACGCCTTCCCCATGAACATGCAGGTGATCTCGCCGCCGAAGTCCTCGACCTGGATCATCCCGTACTGGTTGCCGGAGGCCTTGGCCATGCGGTGCTGGACGCTCGTGACGAGGCCCGCGACGACCACGGTCTCGCCGTCGGCGATCGTCTCCGAGATCAGCAGGTCGGCGATCGTGGTGCTGTAGTGCTTGGCGAGCTCGGTCTCGAGTCCGGCGAGCGGATGGTCGGACACGTAGAGCCCGAGCATGTCGCGCTCGAAGGCGAGCTTGTCGCGCTTGGCCCATTCGGGCCGCTCGGGCACCTGGATCGCGGCCTGCGGCTCGTCCCAGAGGCTGTCGAAGTCGAAGCCGACCTGGCCGTTCGCCTCGTTGCGCTTCTCCCCCACCGCCGCCTCGACGGCGTCCTCGTGCACCTCGACCAGGGCGCGGCGCGTCGAGCCGAGCGAGTCGAAGGCGCCGGCCTTGATGAGCGACTCGATGGTGCGCTTGTTGGTCACCTGCAGCGGCACCTTGCGGAGGAAGTCGTGGAACGTCTCGAAGCGGCCCTTCTCCTCGCGGGCGGCCCGGATGCCCTCGACGACGTTCATGCCGACGTTGCGGACGGCGCCGAGGCCGAAGCGGATGTCGGTGCCGACGGCGGTGAAGAAGCCGATCGACTCGTTGACGTCCGGCGGGAGCACCTTGATCCCCATCCGCCGGCACTCGTTGAGGTAGGCGGCCATCTTGTCCTTGGAGTCGCCGACGCTGGTGAGCAGCGCGGCCATGTACTCCGCGGGGTAGTGCGCCTTGAGGTACGCCGTCCAGTAGGAGACGACGCCGTACGCCGCCGAGTGCGCCTTATTG
This sequence comes from Rathayibacter sp. AY1C1, assembly GCF_002932105.1. Classification (NCBI taxonomy): domain Bacteria; kingdom Bacillati; phylum Actinomycetota; class Actinomycetes; order Micrococcales; family Microbacteriaceae; genus Rathayibacter; species Rathayibacter sp. AY1C1. Next base: position 1,567 of record NZ_PSWH01000027.1, read on the forward strand.
AAGGCGTAGTCGGAGAAGGGCAGCAGGATGTCCCAGAGGGTCTTGACGGCCTCCATCGAGTAGCCGTTGGCGATCATGCCGCCCGAGAAGCCCTCGAACTGCTTGTCCAGCTCGGACTTCTTCTTCTTGCCCATCGCGCGCCGCAGCAGGTCGGCCTGCGCGAGCGTGAAGCCCGCGAGCTTCTGCGCGATCGACATGACCTGCTCCTGGTACACGATCAGGCCGTAGGTCCCTCCGAGCACCTCCGAGAGCGGCTCCTCGAGCTCCGGATGGATCGGGGTGATCTCCTGCACGCCGTTCTTCCGCAGCGCGTAGTTGGTGTGGGAGTCGGCGCCCATCGGGCCCGGCCGGTAGAGCGCGAGGACTGCGGAGATGTCCTCGAAGTTGTCGGGCTTCATCAGTCGGAGAAGGCCGCGCATCGGGCCGCCGTCGAGCTGGAAGACGCCGAGCGTGTCGCCACGCGCGAGGAGGTCGTAGGCGGCCTGGTCGTCGAGCTCGAGGTCCTCGAGCACGAGGTCCTGTCCGCGGTTGGCGCGGATGTTGTCGAGGGCGTCGTCGATGATCGTGAGGTTCCGCAGCCCCAGGAAGTCCATCTTGATCAGCCCGAGAGACTCGCACGCGGGGTAGTCGAACTGCGTGACGATCTGGCCGTCCTGCTCCCGCTTCATGATCGGGATGATGTCGAGCAGCGGATCGCTGGACATGATGACGCCGGCCGCGTGCACGCCCCACTGGCGCTTGAGGTTCTCGAGTCCGAGCGCGGTGTCGAAGACCAGCTTGGCCTGCGGGTCCTCGGCGATGACGTTGCGCACGTCGAGCGCTTCCTTGTAGCGCGCGTGGGCGGGGTCGTTGATGCCGCTGAGCGGGATGTCCTTGCCCATGATCGCGGGCGGCATGGCCTTCGTCAGCTTCTCGCCCATCCCGAACGGGAAGCCGAGGACGCGCGAGGCGTCCTTGAGAGCCTGCTTCGCCTTGATGGTGCCGTAGGTGACGATCTGCGCGACGCGCTCGTCGCCGTACTTCTCGGTGACGTAGCGGATGACCTCGCCGCGGCGACGGTCGTCGAAGTCGACGTCGAAGTCGGGCATGGAGACGCGGTCGGGGTTGAGGAAGCGCTCGAAGATCAGGCCGTGGCGCAGCGGATCGAGGTCGGTGATCTTCATGGCGTAGGCCGCCATCGAGCCGGCACCGGAGCCGCGGCCGGGACCGACGCGGATCCCGTTGCGCTTGGACCAGTTGATGAAGTCGGCGACGACGAGGAAGTAGCCGGGGAAGCCCATCTGCAGGATGACGCGGGTCTCGTAGTCCGCCCGGTCGCGCACCTCCTGGGAGATGCCGTCCGGGTAGCGCTCGCGCAGTCCGGCCTCGACCTCCTTCACGAACCAGGTGTCCTCCGTCTCGCCCTCCGGCACCGGGAAGCGGGGCATGTAGTTCGCCGAGGTGTCGAACTGGACGTCGCAGCGCTCCGCGATGAGGAGCGTGTTGTCGCAGGCCTCGGGGTGGTCGCGGAAGACCTGGCGCATCTCGCGCGGCGACTTGAGGTAGAACTCGTCCGCGTCGAACTTGAAGCGCTTGGGGTCGTCGAGGGTGGTCCCGGACTGCACGCAGAGAAGCGCCGCGTGCGAGGTCGCATCGTGCGCGTGCGTGTAGTGCAGGTCGTTGGTGGCGACCAGCGGGAGGTCGAGGTCCTTCGCGAGCCGGATGACGTCGCCGATCACCCGCCGCTCGATGTCGAGGCCGTGATCCATGATCTCGGCGAAGAAGTTCTCCTTGCCGAAGATGTCGCGGTAGTCGGCGGCCGCCTGGCGGGCCTCCTTGTACTGGCCGAGGCGCAGGCGCGTCTGGACCTCGCCGCTCGGGCAGCCCGTGGTGCCGATCAGGCCCTCGGAGTACTGCGAGAGGATCTCGCGGTCCATGCGCGGCTTGAAGTAGTAGCCCTCGATCGACGCGCGCGAGGAGAGGCGGAAGAGGTTGTGCATGCCCGTCGTGGTCGAGCTGAGCAGCGTCATGTGGGTGTACGCGCCGGAGCCGGACACGTCGTCCCCTCCGCCGTCGCCCCAGCGGATGCGGGTCTTGTCGGAGCGGTGCGTCCCCGGGGTGAGGTAGGCCTCGGTGCCGATGATCGGCTTGATCCCCGCCGCCGTCGCGGTGCGCCAGAAGTCGAAGGCGCCGAACACGTTCCCGTGGTCGGTCACGGCGATGGCCGGCATGCCCTCCTCGACCGCCGCGTCGATCAGCGGCTTCACCCGCGCTGCACCGTCGAGCATCGAGTACTCGCTGTGCACGTGGAGGTGGACGAAGGAATCGTTACTCGGCAAGGATGCGCCTCCGGCGGACTGCGGGCAGGGGAGGGATGGCCGGCGACCCGGGAGGGCCCGTGGACACGGCGGGAAGAAGTCTAACCGCGCCGGACGCGGGTCCGGCCGGGAGAGCGCGGATCACTCCCCGCGCAGCACCTCGAGGGCGTGCACCAGGTCGTCGGGGTACGACGCCTCGAACTGCACCCACTCCCCGGAGCCCGGGTGGGTGAAGCCGAGCCGGACCGCGTCGAGCCACTGGCGGGTGAGGCCGAGCCGCTTCGAGAGGGTCGGATCGGCGCCGTACATCGCGTCGCCGACGCACGGGTGGCGCTGGGCGGCCATGTGCACGCGGATCTGGTGGGTGCGGCCGGTCTCGAGGTGGATCTCGAGGAGGGAGGCGAACGGGAAGGCCTCGATCGTCTCGTAGTGGGTCACCGAGGGCTTGCCGTCGGCGCGGACCGCGAACTTCCAGTCCGAGGACGGGTGGCGGCCGAGCGGGGCGTCGATCGTCCCGGCGAGCGGGTCGGGGTGGCCCTGCACGACCGCGTGGTAGACCTTCTCGACCGTGCGGTCGTGGAACGCGCGCTTGAGGTGCGTGTAGGCGCGCTCGGACTTCGCGACGACCATGAGGCCGCTCGTGCCGGCGTCGAGCCGGTGCACGATGCCCGCGCGCTCGGCCGCACCGGAGGTCGACACGGTGAAGCCCGCGGCGGCGAGGGCGCCGAGCACCGTCGGTCCCTCCCAGCCCACGGCGGGGTGCGCGGCCACTCCGACGGGCTTGTCGATCACCACGATGTCGTCGTCGTCGTGCACGATGCCGAGGCCGGGGACCGCCATCGGCACGATCCGCGGCTCCTCGCGCGGGCTCCACTCGACGCTCAGCCAGGTGCCGGCGTGCACGCGGTCGCTCTTGTCGAGGACCCGTCCGTCGGCGCTCACTCCTCCCGCCTCGGCGACCTCGGCCGCGAAGGTGCGCGAGAAGCCGAGCAGCTTCGCGACGGCCGCGTCCACGCGGAGGCCGTCGAGCCCGTCCGGGACCGGCAGCTCTCGGGACTGCGCCATCAGCGTCCGCCGAAGCGGTCGGCGTCGCGGGCCGCCTCCTCGACGGAGGAGGCCGCTGCGGGGGCGCCCGCTCCGGGGGCGGCGGGAGCGCCGTCCTCGGACACGACCTGCTCCTGCTCGTCGCGGCCCGCGCGCTCGCGGGTGCCGTCGAGGCCGACGCCCCGCACGCTCAGGAGGACGAACAGCGCCATCGCCGTGCAGATCGCGATGTCGGCGACGTTGTAGATCGCCGGGAGCAGCCACGGCGTGAAGAGGAAGTCGACGACGTGTCCGAGCCCGAAGGAGGGCTCTCGGAACAGCCGGTCGAAGAGGTTGCCGAGGGTGCCGCCGAGCAGCAGGCCGAAGAAGACGCCCCACGCGGCGGAGCGGATCCGGCGCGAGAACCAGATCACGGCGACGACGACGCACGCCGCGATGATCGAGAAGATCCAGGTCGACCCGCTCGCGAGGGAGAAGGCGGCACCCGGGTTCTTCACGTAGTGCAGGATCAGGACGTCGCCGAGGACATGGACGTCCTCGCCCAGGGGCAGGTTCGTCGTGACCAGGAACTTCGCGGTCTGATCGATCGCGAAGACCGCGAGCGCGACGAGGCCGAGGGTGACGAGCACCCTCGGCCTGACGTCCGCTGCGGCGGGACTACGCCCCAAAGCCCGACAGCGAGGACTCCGTCGACGCCGGCTGGGTGTCGAGGTCGCGGAGCTGGCCCTCGATGTAGCTCTTCAGCTTCTGGCGGTACTCGCGCTCGAAGGTGCGGAGCTCGTCGATGCGGTGCTCGACCGTCGCGCGCTCCTCCTCGAGCTTCGCGACCTGCTGGCGCTGCTTGGCCTCGGCCTCGGCGACGATGCGGGCGGCCGTGGCACGGCCCTCGGCGACGAGAGCGTCGCGCTTCTCGGCACCCTCGCGCACGTGCTCCTCGTGGAGGCGGCGGGCGAGCTGCAGGAGTCCGCTGGAGCTCTCGGCCTCGTCGACCGGAGCCGACTGCGAGGAGCTGACGGGAGCGACGACCGGTGCGGGAGCCGGGGTGGGCTCGGGCTCGGGCTGCGGCTCCGGCTCGGGTGCCTCGTCGACCACCGGGGCGGGAGCAGGAGTGCTCTCGCGCGGGGCGTCGGAGACTCGGGCGTCCGAGGGGCGGCTGTCGCCGGAGGAGAGGCGCTGACGAAGCTCCTCGTTCTCCTGGTTCAGGCGGCGGAGCTCCACGACGACCTCGTCGAGGAAGTCGTCGACCTCGTCCTGGTCGTATCCCTCACGGAACTTGGTCGGCTGGAACCGCTTGTTGACAACGTCTTCGGGAGTGAGCGCCATGGCTTTCCACCTTCGATTTCAAGTAGGTACACGTTTAACAACGCGCGACTAAAGCTAGCAACTTCAGGCGCACGGCGCAGTGCTGACACCGCGGGGAACGTCCGGACGTGCCAACGATACAGGGACGGTCAGGCGCGCTGGAGCCACGTGGCGATGTACATGCCCACGATGACGCAGAGCATGGTGAGGCTCCAGCCGAAATCGAGCGCGATCGGACCGATCGAGACCGGCTTGATCAGGCGTCGGAAGAAGCCGATCGGCGGGTCCGTGACGGTGTAGACGCCCTCCGCGGCGACGAGGCCGGCACCGCGGGGGCGCCAGTCGCGTCGGATCACGCGGACGAGGTCGAGCACGAACCGCGCCCACATCGCGAAGAAGTAGAGCAGCAGCACGAAGTACAGGACGCTCCCGAGGAGCGAGACGACGGAGGTCACCGGGGGCCAGGGCTCCCCGGGATCAGGACTTCGCGAAGAACGACGCGTCGGCGTCGCTCTCGGCGGAGGCGGAGTCGCCGGCGACGGTGATGTGCGACGGCGAGAGCAGGAAGACCTTGCTCGTCACGCGCTCGATGCGGCCGTAGAGGCCCTGCGAGAGTCCGCTCGCGAAGTCGATGAGGCGGCGGGCGTCCGCATCGCTCATCTGCGAGAGGTTGATGATCACGGGGATGCCGTCGCGGAAGTTCTCCGCGATGACCTGCGCGTCGCGGTACTGCTTCGGGTGGACGGTGAGGATCTCGTTCATCTCGGCGGGTGCCGTCGCCTTCGGGGTCTGGGGGGTGGGCTTGCGGAGCGGGGTGACCGTCGCGCGGGGCTGCTGCACCGGCTCGACGGGAGGGACGGGCTGCACCGGGGAGACCGGTGCGCGGTGGGCCGTCGCCGGGGCCGCCTCGACGGGCTCTGCGCGCTCGTACTCGACCTCTTCGTCGGCGAGTCCGAGGTAGACCATCGTCTTCTTCAGCGGGTTGGCCATGGGGTGTCCTCCGTGTCGTGTGTGCTCCCACAGGTGGGTCACCACGAGGTTAGGTGCGGGCGGGGCGTTCTCCGGTGATTGCCGATCCGATTCGCAGGTGTGTCGCACCCTCCGCGATCGCCTCGGCGAAGTCGTTCGACATGCCCGCCGAGATCGCCGTGGCGGAGGGCTCGACGGCGCACACGCGGTCGGAGATCGACCGGAGCCGGGCGAACGCCTGACGGGGCTCCTCGTCCAGCGGAGCGACCGCCATCACGCCGCGCAGCGTGAGGCCGGGCGCCCCGGCGAGAGCCTCGGCGAGGGGCTCGACGTCGGCGGGCGACGCTCCCCCGCGGTCGGGGTCCTCGGTGAGGTTGACCTGCAGGAACACGTCGAGCGGCTCCTCCCCCGCCTCCAGCAGCGGGACGAGCGCGAGCCGGTCGACGGAGTGGACCGCGTCGGCGTAGCGGCGCACCTGGCGCGCCTTCTTGCTCTGGAGCTGCCCGATGAAGTGCCAGCGCGCAGCGGTCCCCGCCAGCTCGGCCGACTTCTCCTGCGCCTCCTGGTGCCGGTTCTCGCCGAAGTCGACGACGCCCAGCTCGAGGAGGTCGCGGAGCAGCGACACGGGGTGGAACTTGGTCACCACGATGGTCGTGACCGAGGACGCCTCGCGACCGGCCGAGCGGGTCGCGTCGGCGACCCGCTCGGAGACCTCGGCGCAGCGCGCGGCCAGCTCCGGATCCGGCACGACTACTTGAGGAAGTCGGGGATGTCCAGGTCGCTGTCGTCGTCGTCGAAGGACGGGTCGGCGACAGGGGCCGGGGCGGCGACGGGGGTGCTCGACCAGATCGAGCCGGCCGCAGGGGCGGCGGCGGGAGCCGGGACGGGCTCGGCGGCCGACTCGCTCGCCGAGCTCTGCTGCTGGCGCGGCTGGGCGATCGCGGCCTGAGCGGTCCCGCCCGGCTCTCCGCCGTCGAAGCCCGCGGCGATGACGGTGACGCGCACCTCGTCGCCGAGCGTGTCGTCGATCACGGCACCGAAGATGATGTTCGCCTCGGCGTGCACCGCCTCCTGGACGAGGCGCGCCGCGTCGTTGATCTCGAAGATGCCGAGGTTCGAGCCGCCCTGGATCGAGAGGAGCACGCCGTGCGCGCCGTCGATGCTGGCCTCGAGCAGCGGTGAGGCGACGGCCAGCTCGGCCGCCTTGATCGCGCGATCGGCGCCGCGCGACGAGCCGATGCCCATCAGCGCCGAGCCCGCGCCCTGCATGACCGACTTCACGTCGGCGAAGTCGAGGTTGATCAGGCCGGGCGTGGTGATCAGGTCGGTGATGCCCTGGACGCCGGCGAGGAGCACCTGGTCGGCGGTCGCGAAGGCCTCGAGCATCGAGATGCCGCGGTCGCTGATCTCGAGCAGGCGGTCGTTCGGGACGACGATGAGCGTGTCGACCTCGTTCTTCAGCGTCGCGACGCCGGCCTCGGCCTGCGTCTGCCGACGGCGTCCCTCGAACCCGAAGGGCTTGGTCACGACGCCGATGGTGAGGGCGCCGATCGACTTGGCGATCCGCGCGACGACGGGCGCGCCGCCGGTGCCGGTGCCGCCGCCCTCGCCCGCGGTGACGAAGACCATGTCGGCCCCCGCGAGGACCTCCTCGATCTCCTCGGCGTGGTCCTCGGCGGCGCGGCGGCCGACCTCGGGGTCGGCGCCGGCGCCGAGTCCGCGGGTCAGCTCGCGGCCCACGTCGAGCTTGACGTCGGCGTCGCTGAGCAGGAGCGCCTGGGCGTCCGTGTTGATCGCGATGAATTCGACACCGCGCAGGCCGAGCTCGATCATGCGGTTGACGGCGTTGACGCCACCACCGCCGATGCCGACGACCTTGATCACGGCGAGGTAGTTCTGGTTTGAAGTCACGTCTCCGGCCTCCGGGCTGAACCTTAAACCTGTAGTTGAGGCTTAAAGTTATGCTGAGTATGCATTTGGGGTTCGGCTCCGACGGTAGGCGGAGTCCGGTCGCGCTCCCAGCAGACACGCCCGCAACGCTCGAAAGAACGCGCGGATCCGCCGCCGGTCAGGGCCGGGGCGCCACGACGGCGGCCTGGGGCGAGGACACGTCGTAGATGCCGACGACGGCGGGGTCGGTCGCGGCCATCAGCTTCTCGAGCACGACGGCCTTGAGCGCCGACTCGTCCGACCCGCCCCAGACGACTTCCGTGCCGTTCTGCAGGGTGAGCGAGACGTCGTCGCCGGTCGTGGCCGTCGCTGCCGTCACCTGCGGAGCGAGCGACGCGGGCAGGGAGCGCAGCACCCGTGCGGTCGCGCGGAAGCCGGCTCCCGAGGCGTCGCCGGACGCGGTGGTGAGGACCGGGTAGCCGGGCTGCGCCGAGTCCGCCGTCTCGATGACGACTCCGGCCGCGTCCACGAGCTCGAAGCGGCCCCCCGCCGCGATCACGCCGAGGGGCGTGCGCTCGACGATCGACACCACGAGGGTGCTCGGCGGCCGGGTCTGCACCGAGTAGCTCTGGATGAGCGGGGACGCGCCCAGCACGCGGCCGACCTCGTCCCGGTCCACCAGGGTGAGCGGGACGCCGAGCTGGTCGTCGAGCTCGCTCTGCAGGGCGGCGGCGTCGACGCGCTGGGTGCCCGAGATCTCGATCGTGCGCACGGCCATGAGCGGCGAGAAGGCCGCGACTCCGACGATCAGGGCGAGGGCGACGAGCGACCCGGCCACGACCAGGGCGATCAGGCGGCGCCGACGCGCGCGCTTCGTGAAGCGGCGGACCTCCCCCCGCTCGTAGCGCCTCCGCTCGCGGGCGGCCCGGGAGACGGCCCGGTTCTCGGCTCCGGGCAGGCGCAGGCCCGAGAGGGTGCGGCGGACCGCGCCCACGCGCGACCGAGTGCGCTCGGCCGGCTCCGGGTCCACGCGGATCGCGGAGACGATCCGGATCGGCTCGGTGTCCGGCTCCGGCTCGCCGCCGCGCGTGGAGACGCTCCGACCGGGCGCCGGAGGGCGTCCGCCGTCGGGCCGCTTCACGGCCGCTCCCCCGCTTCGGGCGCGAGGACCGCGGTCATCGTGCGACCGGCGCGGCCTCGCTCGCGCCGAGCGACTCGAGCACCTGCGGGATGATCCGGTAGACGTCGCCGCAGCCGAGGGTGATGACGAAGTCGCCCTCGCGCGCGATGCCGGCCGCGAGGCGGGCCGCCTCCGCCCAGTCCGGGACGAACGAGACGTGCGACGGGTCGGCGAACTTCTCGCTGACCAGCGCTCCGGTCACTCCGGGCTCCGGATCCTCGCGCGCCCCGTAGACGTCGAGGACGATCGTCTCGTCGGCGTAGCGCTCGAGCGTCTCGGCGAACTCGCGGGCGAAGAGGCGGGTGCGGCTGTAGAGGTGCGGCTGGTGCACGGCGATGATGCGGCCCTCGCCGACCACGGTGCGCGCGGCGGAGAGGGCGGCGGCTACCTCGGTGGGGTGGTGGGCGTAGTCGTCGTAGACGCTGACTCCGCGGACCGCTCCGTGCAGCTCGAAACGGCGCTCCGTGCCTCCGAACGCCGACACGGCCTCGAGCGAGGCGGCCGGATCGAAGCCCAGGCCCACCAGCACTGCGAACGCGCCGGCCGCGTTGATCGCGTTGTGCAGGCCGGGGATGCGGAGGCGGGCCGAGTAGCGCCTGCCCTCGTACTCGACCGAGAAGCCGACGGGGCCGACGAGGTCGAGGTCGACGACGCGGACGTCCGCCCCCTCGGCCTCGCCGAAGGTCAGCACCCGTCCGCCGACCAGCCGCTCGGTGACGCGGACGGCGCCGGGGTCGTCGGAGGAGATGACGACGAGCTCGCTCGCGGAGGAGGCGAAGGTGACGAAGGCCTCCTCGAACGCCTCCAGCGATCCGTAGTGGTCGAGGTGGTCCGGGTCGACGTTCGTGATGAGGGCGACCGCGGTGTCGTAGAGGAGGAAGCTGCCGTCCGACTCGTCGGCCTCGACGACGAAGACCTCGCCGGAGCCGGCGGCGGAGGAGGTGCCGAGGCTCTCGATGATGCCGCCGTTGACGAAGCTGGGGTCGGCGTCGACGCCGAGCAGGCCGGTGACGATCATGCCGGTCGACGTGGTCTTGCCGTGCGCTCCGGCCACCGCGATCAGGCGCTTGCCACGCACCAGCCAGGCGAGGGCCTGCGAGCGGTGCAGCACGGGCAGGCCGCGCTCCTTCGCGAGCAGGTACTCCGGATTGTCGGGCCACAGGGCGGAGGTGACGACGACCGCCTCGGCGTCCCCGAGGTTCGCCGCGTCGTGGCCGATGGCGACCGGGACGCCGAGCTCCCGCAGCTGCTCGATGGGGTGGGACTCGCGGACGTCGGAACCGGTGACCCGGTGCCCGGCGTGGTGGAACAGCCGGGCGATCCCGCTCATCCCGGAGCCGCCGATGCCGATGAAGTGGACCGAGCCGAGCTCGTCGGGGACGGTGATGCCGAGGTCGGGCTTGATCACGGGGCTCTCGCTTTCGGGTGGGTCGCGGCGGGCGGGAGGGGTCTCCCGCGGTGCGCCGGATCAGTGTAGACGGTGGGCGGGAGTGCTCTCCCGAGCCGCGCGGAGCGGGCTCAGCGCGGCTCGGAGAGGGTCGACTCGATCAGGTCGACGAGCCGCCCGGAGCCGTCGCGGACTCCCACGCGGGCGGCCCGGCGCGCCATCTCGTCGCGACGGGCGGTGTCGCCCAGGAGCGGTACGAGCTCCCGCTGGACCCAGCCGGGGAGGAAGGCGGCGTCCTCGACGAGGACCGCTCCCCCGGCGTCGACGACGCCGCGCGCGTTGTAGCGCTGCTCGCCGTTGCCGACCGGGTACGGGACGTAGACCGCGGGCAGGCCGAGGGCTGTCAGCTCGCTGACGGTCGCCGCCCCCGCGCGGGAGACGGCCACGTCCGCGGCGGACAGCGCGAGGTCCATCCGGTCGCAGTAGGCGAGGAGGTGGTAGCCGGCCACCCCCGGGTCCGTGATCTCGGCACGGTCGCCCGTGATGTGGAGGACCTGTAAGCCGGTGGCGACGAGATCCCGGGCGGCGGCGTGCACCGTCGCGTTGATCCGTCGAGCGCCGAGGGAGCCGCCGGTCACCAGGAGGGTCTGCCGGGACGGGTCGAGGCCCAGCGCCGCCATCGCCTCGTCGCGGCGCGCGGCCCGGTCGAGCTCGGCGATCTCGCGGCGCAGCGGCATGCCGACCACCCGCGCGTGCGGCAGGGGCGTGCCCTCGAAGGCCACGCCGACCGAGCGGGTCGCGCGCGCGCCGAGGCGGTTGGCGAGCCCGGGGCGCGCGTTGGCCTCGTGGACGGTGAAGGGGACGCCGGCGCGGCGGGCCGCCAGGTAGGCGGGTGCTGCCGCGTACCCTCCGAAGCCGACCACCGCGTCGATCCGCCGGTCGCGGATCGTCCGGACGATGCCGGCGATGGTCGCGCGGAAGGCTCCGGGGAACCGCAGCGCCGCCGCGTTCGGGCGGCGCGGGAACGGCAGCCGCGGGATCACCGAGAGCTCGTAGCCGCGGAGGGGGACGAGGCGCGCCTCGAGCCCCTCGGCGGTGCCGAGCACGAGCACTTCGTCGCGCGGGTTCCGCCTGCGGATCTCGTCGGCCGTCGCGAGCAGCGGATTGACGTGGCCGGCGGTGCCGCCGCCGGCGAGCAGATAGCGGGTCACTCCGCCGCCGCCTTCCTGCGGCGCAGCACGCCAGCGCCGGGCAGGGGCGCGGTCTGGGTGCGGGCGAAGGAGAGGACGACGCCGATGGCGAGGAGCGAGCTGAGCAGGGCGGTGCCTCCGGAGGAGATCAGCGGCAGCGGGACCCCCAGCACCGGGAGCACCCCCAGGACGACGCCGATGTTGACGAACGCCTGGCCGATCAGCCAGACCATGATCGCGCCGGTGCTGATCCGCACGAACGGATCGGAGGACGCGTGGATGACGCGGAAGAAGGCGACCGCGAGGACCACGAACAGCGCCAGGACGACGATCGCTCCGATCAGCCCGAGCTCCTCGCCGATGATGGCGAAGATGTAGTCGTTGTCCGCGGCGGGCAGCCAGGACCACTTGGCCTTGGAGTTGCCGAGGCCCACGCCGAAGATCCCGCCGGAGGCCATCGCCCAGGTGCCGTGCACCGGCTGCCAGCACGAGTTCTGGTACTCCTCGACGTTGGAGCAGTCGCCGAGGAAGGACATGATCCGGGTGAGGCGGTTGTCGCTGGAGACGGCGAACAGCACCGCTCCGATCGCGCCGACCACCACGATCGGCACGAGGACCTTCATCTGGACGTTCGCGTAGAAGAGTGCGGCGAGGACGATGCCCGCCATGATCACGACCGTGCCCAGGTCGCCTCCGATGAGGACCAGTCCGATCGCCGCGCCGCCGACGATCAGGACGGGGATGAGCGCGTCCTTCCAGTCCTTCGGCGACCGGTAGCGGCGGGCGAGCAGGAGCCCCAGCCAGAGGGCGAGCGCGAGCTTGATGATCTCGGAGGGCTGCATGCTGAAGGCGCCGAGGCGGATCCAGTTGCGGTTCCCGCCGACGGAGTCGCCGAGCGGTGTGAAGAGCACGAGGCACTGGAGGACGCAGCCGGCGATGAGCAGGATCGGCGTCACGCGCTTCCACACGCCGAGGGGCAGCCGCGAGACCACCAGCATCATCGGGATCCCGAGGAGGGCGAACCCGCCCTGGCGCAGGAAGCCCCCGAAGGAGTCGTCGCTCGACACGTAGGAGGTGACCGACGAGGAGGAGAGCACCATCGTCAGTCCGAACAGCACCAGGAAGAGCGTGGTTCCGAAGAGGAGGTAGAAGTTCGGCGAGTGGGAGGCGAAGACCTTCGAGAGGACGATCCGCGCGGAGCGGGCCCCGCTCCGGTCCTTCCCGCGCGGCTCAGTGCGCGAGCGGCCCGCGGGGCGGCTCGTCGTCGGAGCGGTCATCGGCTCCCCCTCCCAGGTGTGTCGCCACGGCGGCCGCGAAGGAGCGGCCCCGAGCCGCGTAGTCGAGGAACTGGTCCATCGAGGCCGCGGCGGGTGCGAGCAGGACGACGTCCCCCGAGCGGGCGAGCGTCGCGGCCGCCTCGACGGCCGCCTGCATCACCGCACCAGTGTCGTCCGGCACCGCCTCGCTCACGGGGAGGGCGGGCGCGTGTCGTCGGAATGCCGCGAGCAGCGCCGAGCGGTCGGCGCCGATCACCACGGCGCCCCGCAGGCGGCCGACGTGCGCGGCCACGAGGGCGTCCACGTCGACGCCCTTGAGCAGGCCGCCGACGACCCAGACGACCGACGGGTACGCGCGCAGCGAGGCGTCGGCGGCGTGCGGGTTCGTGGCCTTGGAGTCGTTCACCCAGGTCACCCCGTCGTGCTCGGCGACGACCTGGATGCGGTGGGCGTCGAGCTCGAAGGACGCCAGCGCGGTGCGGACGGCCGTGACCTCGATCCCGCACGCTCGGGAGAGCGCTGCCGCGGCGAGCACGTTCTGGACGATGTGCGGAGCGGCGAGGTTCCGAGCGGCGAGCTCGTCCACGGTGGTGATCTCGAGGGCACTGGTGCGGCGGTCCTCGAGGAAGGCGCGGTCGCAGAGGATGCCGTCGACGATCCCGAAGTCGCTCGGGCCGGGCACGCCGAGGCCGAACCCGATCGCCCGGGCGCCCTCCACCACCTCGGCGTCGAGCACCATCTGCTCGGTCGCCGCGTCGGCGCGGTTGTACACGCAGGCGACGCGGGTGCCGGCGTAGACCTTGCCCTTGGCTGCGCGGTAGGCGTCGAACGAACCGTGCCAGTCGAGGTGGTCGTCGGCGATGTTGAGGCACACGCTCGCGATCGGCTCGATCGCGCCCAGGTAGTGCAGCTGGTAGCTCGAGAGCTCCACGACGAGGACGTCGAAGCCCTGCGGGTCGCGGACCGCGTCGAGCACGGGCACGCCGATGTTGCCGCAGGGGGCGGCGTGGAGGCCGCCGGCCACGAGCATCGTCGCCGTGAGCTGGACGGTCGTGGTCTTCCCGTTGGTGCCGGTGACGGCCACCCATTCCGCCGGAGTGCCGTCGGCGCGCACGACCTTGTCGCGGACGCGCCAGGCGAGCTCGACGTCGCCCCACACGGGGATCCCGGACTCCGCCGCCCACACGAGGATCGGGTGCGTCGGCCGGAAGCCGGGCGACACCACGACCAGCTCCGGTGCGAACGCGTGCAGCTCCTCCGGAGCGGAGTCGAGGCGGTCGGCCCGGTGCAGGCGGGCGCCGATCACCTCGAGCAGGCGCTCGCGCTCCTCGTCGGCGCGGTCGGCGAGGACCAGCACCTCGGAGCCGAGCTCGGTCAGGGTGTCGGCCACCGAGAACCCGGTGACGCCCAGGCCCAGCACGGCGACGCGCAGGCCGCGCCAGTCCGAGTGCCAGCTGCGGAGGGAGTCGGGACGGGCGGGATCGGTCATGCCAGCGACAGCCATTCCAGGTAGAAGAGCCCGACTCCGGCGGCGACGAAGATGCCGGCGATGATCCAGAACCGGACCACGACGGTGATCTCGGCCCAGCCCTTGAGCTCGAAGTGGTGGTGGAGCGGGCTCATCAGGAAGATGCGCTTGCCCCGGGTCAGCTTGAAGTAGATCCGCTGGAGGATGACCGAGCCGGTCACGATGACGAACAGGCCGCCGATGAGGATGACCAGCAGCTCGGTGCGGGTGAGGATCGCCAGGGCCGCGAGCGCGCCGCCGAGGCCGAGCGAGCCGGTGTCGCCCATGAAGATCTGCGCCGGCGAGGTGTTCCACCAGAGGAAGCCCACCAGGGCACCGGAGACGGCCGCCGCGATGATGGCCAGGTCGAACGGGTCGCTCACCTGGTAGCACTTGTCGACGACCTCGGGGTTGAGGTGCTGGTCGAAGCACCACTGGTTCGACTGCCAGAACCCGATGATGACGTAGGAGCCGATCGCGAGGATCGAGGACCCGGTCGCGAGTCCGTCGAGCCCGTCGGCGACGTTCACGCCGTTCGACGTGCTGGTGACGATGATGCAGATCCACAGCACGAACAGGCCGATGCCGATCCAGCCGAGGGAGGCGAAGTCGAACGGCAGGTCGCGGATGAACGAGATCGAGGTGGACGCGGGGGTGAGCCCGTTGGAGTCGCGGACCATGATCGCGATCACCGCGAAGGCCGCGGCGACGATGACCTGGCCGGCGATCTTCGCCCAGCCGCCGAGGCCGAGGCTGCGCTGGTTGCGGGTCTTCAGGAAGTCGTCGACGAAGCCGACGAGTCCGAGCCCGACCATCATGAAGAGCACCAGCAGGGCCGACGGCGCGATCGCCCGGTTGCCGAACAGCATCCCGAGGAAGTAGCCGACCACGGTGCCGATGATGATGACGATGCCGCCCATCGTCGCCGTGCCGTGCTTGACGTGGTGCGACTTCGGTCCGTCCTCGCGGATGAACTGGCCCCACTGCAGGCGGTGGAAGAGGCGGATGAACAGGGGCGTCATCAGGAGCGTGAAGGCTCCCGAGAACGCGCCGGACAGGAGGAGTGCCCTCATCGGTGACGCTCCCCGAGACGGTCGGCGAGGAAGCGCAGCCCCGCGGAGTTGGACGACTTGACCAGCACGGTGTCGCCGGGTCGCAGGTAGTCCTCGAGGAGGTCGAACGCCTCGTCGGAGGTCTCCGCGAAGACGGACTCGCCGCTCCACGACCCCTCGCGCTCGGCCGCGACGTGGATCCGGCGGGCGCCTCGGCCCACCACCACGATCTGGGAGATGTTGAGGCGCACGGCCAGCAGGCCCACGCGCTCGTGCTCCTCGTCGGCCCACTCGCCGAGCTCGCTCATCTCTCCCAGGACGGCGACAGTGCGCCCCCCGGGCTTCGCGATCTGGGCGAGGGTGCGCAGGGCGGCCGCGGTGGAGTCGGGACTCGCGTTGTACGCGTCGTTGATGATGCGGACGTCCTCGCCGCCCAGGACCTCCATGCGGCCGCGCTCGGCGAGGGTGACGGTCGCGAGAGCCTCGACGATCGCGGGCAGCGCCACTCCGACAGAGAGCGCGGCGGCGGTCGCCGCGAGGGCGTTCATCACGTGGTGCTCGCCGAGGACGCGCAGCAGGAGCTCGGCGCGAGCGGCCTCGCGGCCCTCCCCCGCCGAGACCTCGATGGCGAAGCGGGTGCCGTCGGCGGTCGCGTCGATATCGACGGCGCGGACGTCCGCGCTCTCGCCGCGGCCGAACCAGAGGACCCGGGCGGCGGTGCGGCCCGCCATCGAGGCGACCCGGCCGTCGTCGGCGTTCAGCACGGCGACGTCGTCGGCGGTGAGGTCGGCGACCATCTCTGTCTTGGCCTCGAGCGTGCGCTCGATCCCGCCGAACTCGCCGGCGTGCGCGAGGCCCACGGCGAGGACGACGCCGACGTCGGGCCTGGCCATCCGGACAAGGCGGCGGATCTCGCCGACCGCGCTCGCGCCCATCTCGGCGACGAGGAAGCGCGTCGACTCGGACACCTGGAGCATCGTGATCGGCGCGCCGACCTCGTTGTTGAAGGATCCGCGCGGAGCGACCGTCTCTCCGACCCGCTCGAGGACGGTGCGGAGGAGGTTCTTGGTCGTCGTCTTGCCGTTCGAGCCGGTGACGCCGATGACGGTGAGCCCGCCCTTCGCGCGGACGCGCCGGACGACCTCGGTCGCCAGCGCTCCGAGCGCCTCGACGGAGTCGTCGACGAGGACCTGCGGCACGTCGAGGTCGAGCGGGCGCTCCACGATGAGGAGCGCGGCACCGCGCTCGAGAGCGGCGGGAGCGAAGAGGTGGCCGTCGGTGTGCTCGCCGCGCTTGGCGACGAAGATCCCGCCGGGCGCGATCTCGCGGGAGTCGGTCTCGGTCGCTCCGTCGATCACGGTGGCGGCCGTGGCGGACGAGCCGGCCAGGTGGAGGCGTCCGGAGACGGCCTCGGCGATCTCGGTGAGGGTGAGGGCGATCATCTACAGCCAGCCCGCCTCGCGCAGCGCGTGACGGACGTCGTCTCTGGCCGAATACGGCATGTGCACTCCTGCGATCTCCTGGTGGTCCTCGTGGCCGGGCCCGGCGTAGAGGATCGAGTCCCCTTCGCGCGCGAGGGCGACGGCGGCGCGCACGGCGGCGCGCGGGTCGGCGATCTCGTGGATCTCCCGGTCGGGCACGGCGGCCCGGGCGCCCTGGAGGAGCGCGGCGCGGATGGCGGCCGGATCCTCCCAGCGCGGGTGGAAGTCGGTGACGACAACGACGTCGGCGAGGCGGGCGGCGATGGCGCCCATGTCGCTCCGCTTGGTCGTGTCGCGGTCCCCGTCCGCCCCGAACACCATGAACAGGCGGCCGGGCGTGATGGTCCGCAGCGCCTCGAGCGCGTTCTGGAACGCGTCGGGGGTGTGGCCGTAGTCGACGTAGACGCGCGGTCCGCGCTCCCCCGAGACGAGCTCCGCGCGGCCCGGGATGTAGACGTCGAGACGACTGTCCTCGAGCGCGTGCGCGACGGCGTCCAGGTCGAAGCCCGACTCCACCAGCATCACGATCGCCAGCGCGGCGTTGGACGCCATGTACCAGCCGATCAGCGAGACGGTGACGACGACGGAGCGGTTCTCGGGCCCCTCCAGGCGGAAGGTGGTGCTGTCGGGCGTCGCGTCGAGCACCGTCATCGACCAGTCGGCGGGCGTCGTCGGGGCGACTCCGACGACCGGAGAGCCGGCGAGCGTCGCGACGGGGATGCGGCTGCGCTCGGCGAGCTCGCGCCCCCAGGCGCTGTCGACCGTGACGACGCCGCGGCGTGCGCGCTCCGGCTCGAAGAGGTCGGCCTTGGCCTCGAAGTACTCGCGCAGATCGGAGTAGTCGTCGAGGTGGTCGTGGCTGAGGTTCGTGAAGCCGACGACGTCGAAGACGAGGCCGTCGATCCGGTGCCGCGTGAGCGCCTGCGCCGACACCTCGATGGAGACCGCGCGGACGGCGGACTCGCGCATCCGAGCGAGCAGGCCGTGCAGCTCGCTCGCCTCGGGAGTGGTCAGCGAGCTGACCACGGCGACGTCGCCGATCCGGCGCTCGGCGGTGGAGCTGAGGCCGGAGACGACTCCGAGCCGGCGCAGCAGCGCGTCGAGGATGTAGACGACGCTCGTCTTGCCGTTGGTCCCCGTCACGCCGAAGAGCGTCGGGACGTCCTCGCGGGTGCGGTGGATCCACGCGGCGACGTCGCCGAGGGCGGCCCGCGGGTCGGGGGTCACCAGCACGGGCAGGCCGCTGTCGGCGGCGAGCTCCGCTCCGGCCGGGTCGGTCAGCACGGCGACGGCTCCGGACGCCGCGGCGGCCGACGCGAAGGCCGCGCCATGGGCACGGCGTCCTGCGACACCGACGTAGAGGTCCCCGGACTCGACCTGGTTCGAGTCCAGCGTGACTCCGCTCACCTCGACGCCCTCGAGGCCGCGGACCGGGCCGAGGGAGAACTCGGCCACGAGCTGCGAGAGACTCCGCGGCACAGGGTGCTCGGGGCGGAGGGAGGACTGCGGGCGAGGGTCGTGCACTGCCCGCTCTTTCTCTCGTTCTGGTGCGTGGATCGTGGTCCCGGCGGGACTCACCACGTCGTCGGGTACTCGACGGGCGGCACCGTGGACGGCTCCACCCGGTTGGTCTTGAGCACCTGGGTCATGACCTGCTGGAAGACGGGAGCCGTCGCCTGGGACGTGTTCATCTTAACCGGATCGGCGATGGTGACCGTCACGACGTACTCCGGGTCCTCCGCCGGCGCGAGCCCGGCGAGCGAGACGGTGTAGCTCTTCGAGTAGCCGCCCTTGCCGTCGGGCTGCTGCGCGGTACCGGTCTTGGTGGCGATGTTGTAGCCGTCGACGTGGATGTCGTTCGCCAGCCAGCCCTCGTTGTAGTGCGTCTGCAGCATGTCGACGACCTGCTTCGCGGCCGAGCTCGACACCACCTGGGTGCCCGTCGCATCGGGGACGTCCACGACGGAGCCGTCGGCCGTGGTGCAGCCGTCGATCAGCTGCGACGGGAGCCGCACTCCGCCGTTGCCGAGCGTCTGGTAGATGCTCGCGACCTGCACCGCGGTCGCCGAGACGCCCTGGCCGAACATCGTCGTGTAGTTCGTCTGGTTGTCCCAGTCCTGGTAGTCGGCGAGCAGGCCGCCCTCCTCGCCGGGGAAGCCGCTCGTAGTGGGCGTGCCGAGACCGAACTTCTGCAGGTAGTCGTAGCGGGTCTGGGCCGACAGGCGGGAGCCGAGCATCGAGATGCCGACGTTCGACGAGTCCTTGAGGATGCCGGTCAGCGTGTAGTTCGTCGGGGTATGCGCGAAGTCGTCGCTGAACGAGGCGCCGTCCTTCTCGAAGGAGTCCGGGACGACGACCTGGGTCGTCGGGCCCGCCTGGCCCTGGTCGATCAGCATCGCGGCCGTCATCGGCTTGAAGGTCGAGCCCGGCTCGAACGGCGCGCGGAACGCGCGCGAGCTGCGGTCGGCGGAGGCGCTCGCCTCGACGTTGTTGGGGTCGACGGTCGGCGTCTCGGCCACGGCGAGCAGCTTGCCGGTCTTGACCTCCTGCACCACGACGATCCCGTAGCTGCCGCCGACCTCGGCGACGCGCTGCGAGAGGACCTGCTGGGAGTAGTACTGGAGGTCGGAGTCGATGGTGAGCTTCAGCGTCCCGCCGTCGACGGCCGGGGTCTCCGAGACGGTGCTGCCCGGGATCCGGACGTAGTCGGCGCTGCGCTCGTAGCTCTCGGACCCGTTCTGCCCCGCGAGGCAGGTGTTCTCCGCGTACTCCATGCCCTCCTGGGCCGCTCCGTCCGCCCCGACGTAGCCGACGAGGTTGCCGGCCACCGCGCCGTTGGGGTAGCTGCGTCCCTGCTGGGTCTCGAAGTAGGTCCACGGGATGTCGAGCGCGACGAGCTTCTGGTAGGCCTCGAGGTCGAGCCCCTCCGAGAGGATCAGGTAGTTGGCCTTCGCGTCCTTCGCGAGCGCGGCGTCCACCGCTCCGGTGATCTGCTCGACCGACTGCCCGGTGATCGCGCCGATCTCGGAGGCGGCCTGCTGCACGCTGACCATGACCTTCTGGTCCTCGCCCAGCTCGCGCGGGAACTCGGCCACGTTCTTCGGCGAGGTCGTCAGCCGGTAGCGCGTGGTGGTGTCCGCGAGCACCGTCCCGGAGCGGTCCACGATGGGGCCGCGCTGGCCGTAGGTGACGACGCTGTTCGACTGGTTCTGGGCGGCCGCATCGGTGAGCTCGTTCGCCCGCACGATCTGGATGTCCACCAGCTTGCCGATGAAGAGTCCGACGACGGCGACGATGATGACGAACGAGACGGCCGTGCGGCGTCTGCTCGAGCGGTGGTGTCTCACTGCGGCGGTGTCCTTCTTGCTCCGGGCGGGCGGGCCGCCGTTCGTCGGGTCCGGATGGTCGTCGTGCGCCCCGCGGGGCGGGTGCCCGCGCGGAGGCGGACCGCGACGCCGTGCGTCAGTGCGTGATGGGCGCGGGCAGCTCGCCCTGCAACGGTACGGCCGCACCGTCGACAGCCGGGGAGGACGCGCTCGCGCCGGGCTGGAGAGCCGGGACGAGGGCGTTGGGCACGAGCGGCGCGGAGGCGGTGCCCGCGACTTCGCTCGACGCGGCGGAGGAGGGGTCGCCCAGCACGGCGCCGTCCGAGAGGCGGAGGTAGACCGGCGCGGTATTGGCGACCATGCCCAGGCCCTGAGCGGCGGTGGCGAGGTTCTGCGGCGAGCTCAGCGTGTCGACGGCGTCCTGCTTCTCCGCGTTGCTGCGGGTGAGCGACTTCTGCTCGGTCTGCAGCGCCGAGATCTGGTAGGCCCCCTGCGAGAGGCCGACGCTCACCAGGAGCTGGACGACGATGATCGCGAAGAGGCCGGCGACGGCGACGATCCCGTAGACGAGCTTCGGGCGCGACTGCGCCTGACCGGCCGGGACGGCCTCGATGCGGGGGCGGGGCGCCTCCTCCTCGGGGCGTGCTCGGCGGGCGGTGTCGATGACGGCGGGGTCGATGACGGCGGTGGCGCTCATGCGGTGCTCCTGATCCTCTCGGCCGCGCGCAGACGCACGGGTGTCGCTCGGGGGTTGCGGGCCTTCTCGTCGTCGGAGGCGAGCTCGGCTCCGCGGATGACGAGTCGGAACTCGGGTCGATGCTCCGGCAGCTCCATCGGGAGGCCGGCCGGGGCGGTGGAGGAAGACGCGGCCTGGAGCGCGCGCTTGACGATCCGGTCCTCGAGCGACTGGTACGCCTCGACGACGATCCGCCCGCCCTCGTTGATCCGGCCCAGCGCGGCGGGGATCGCCCGCTCGAGGACGGACAGCTCCTGGTTGACCTCGATCCGCAGCGCCTGGAAGACGCGCTTGGCGGGGTGGCCGTTCCGCTGGATCGCGACCGGGGTCGCCGCCTGGATGATCTCGACGAGACGGCCGGAGCGCTCCAGCGGAGCCTCGCGACGGGCCTCCACGATCTTCTTGGCGAAGCGCGCGGCGAGGCGCTCCTCGCCGTACTCGTGGAAGATGCGGCGCAGGGCGGTCTCGTCGTAGTCGGCGATGATGCTCGCCGCCGTGAGCGGGGCGGTCGAGTCCATCCGCATGTCGAGCGGCGCGTCCTTGGAGTAGGAGAACCCGCGCTCGGTCTCGTCGAGCTGGAGCGAGGAGACGCCGAGGTCGAAGAGCGCACCGTCGATCGTGTCGATGCCCAGCTCGTCGAGCACGTCGGGCAGCTCGTCGTAGACGGCGTGCACGAGGTCGATCCTGGAGGCGTGGGCGGAGAGCCGCTCCCCCGCGAGCTGCAGCGCCTCGGGGTCGCGGTCCAGGCCCACGAGGTGCAGGCCGGGGAAGCGCTCGAGCAGCGCGAGCGAGTGCCCGCCCATGCCGAGCGTCGCGTCGACGACGACCGCCCCGTCGCGCTCCAGCGCCGGAGCCAGGAGCTCGACGCAGCGCTCGAGCAGCACCGGGAGGTGCCGCTCCTCGGTCGGGCGCGGAGCGCCCTTCGGAGTGTTCTCTGCCATGGCGGTCCCGCCGTTCCCGTTCCTGTCGTCCGATCCCCATCCACCTCGCGTCCGGACACCGGGGAAGGTGCGTCCGGGCGCCGAGTGGCTGGGAGTCGCGCGACAGGACCTAGAACAGGCCGGGGATCACCTCCTCCTGGGTGTCGGAGAACACGGACTCCTGCTCCTGCAGGTAGGTCTCCCAGGCGCCCTGCGCCCAGATCTCGGCGCGGTTGCCCGCTCCGATGACGGTGAGGTCGCGGTCGAGGCCGGCGTAGGCGCGCAGCGGAGCCGGGAGGGTCACGCGGTTCTGCTTGTCCGGCGTCTCGGCGCTCGCGCCCGAGAGGAACACCCGGAGGAAGTCCCGCGCCTGCTTGCTGGTCACCGGCGCCTGCCGGATCTTCTCGTGCATCACCTCGAACTCGGCCTGGCTGAACACGTACAGGCACCGCTCCTGGCCGCGCGTGACGACGACTCCGGAGGAGAGCTCGTCGCGGAACTTGGCGGGGAGGATCACGCGGCCCTTCTCGTCGAGCTTGGGGGAATAGGTGCCGAGGAACACGGACTGCCCCCCACTTCTTCCGGCCAAGGATGGTGTGTCCTCCACAGTACTCCACTTCCCCCCACTCACAACTCCGGCGCGGCGCGGGGCGCGCCGGAGAGGCCCCGGTCATCCGCGTGTTTCCGCGGAATCGCGACAGTGGGGCGAAGTGGAGGGGGAATGCCGCGGGAGGGAGGCCGCGGGCACGAAAAAAGGGCCGATCCGTGAGGATCGACCCTGTGGTGGAGCGGAGGGGAGGCTAGCCGCGCCCGTCTCCGCGGTTGTCCCACCTGTCGTTCAGACGGTCCATGAAGCCGGACCCCTGGCGGTTGCCCGAGCGGGGCTTCAACGGACGGCCGACGTCGGGCAGGCCGGGCTCGGAGGAGCCGCCGGCGGCCGGGCGCATGGCCACGATCACGCCGCCGAGCATGAAGGCGAACCCGAGGATGCCGACGAGGGGCTGGCGCACGACCACGCCCGCGACGAGCACGGCGAGACCGAGGATGCCGAGCAGGATGCCGAGCACGAGGGCCCGGTAGTTGGTGCCGCCGCGCCCCTTGCCGACCGCCGCCACGAAATCGGCGTCGTTCTGGTAGAGGTTCCGCTCCATCTCATCGAGGAGCCGTTGCTCGTGTTCCGAAAGCGGCATCGTGACCCCTTCAGGGTGCGGCGTCGACCCTTTCGGGGATCGGCACCGGAATAGGCGGCGTCTGGGCTCGACCGGTCGGACGGCGCTTCAGTGTAGACCGAGCCCGACGCAGGCACCAGGCACCTTCGGTGCATAGGCTGGTCGGGTGAACCACAGCTCTCGACTGGTCGATCGCGTCCAGCTCCGAATCGATGAATTCCTCACCGGGCGCACGCCAATTCTGCGCTCCATAGGAGAGGACGTCTCCGCCCTCGGCGACCTTTCGCGGGACTTTCTCAGCGGGGGCAAGCGGTTCCGCGCGCGCTTCTGCGAGGCGGGCTGGAACGCGGTGTCGAGCACCTCGAGCGAGGCCCATCCGAGCGGCTCCGATCCGATCGCGAGGGTGGGCGCCGGCCTGGAGCTGTTCCACGCCGCCGCTCTCGTCCACGACGACGTGATCGACAACTCCGACACCCGCCGCGGCGCTCCCGCGGCGCACCGGCGCTTCTCCTCCTTCCACGCCGACGGCGGCTGGACCGGCGACCGCGACGAGTTCGGCCGCTCCTCCGCGATCCTCCTCGGCGACCTCCTCCTGGTCTGGTCGGACGAGATCTTCGCCGCGGCGGAGTGGTCGCTCGGGGATCGAGTCGCGGCCGAGCGCGCGCGCGCCGAGTTCAACCTGATGCGCACCGAGGTCACGCTGGGCCAGTACCTCGACATCCTCGAGGAGAGCGCGTGGGTGCAGCACCCCGAGCACGAGCACCTGCAGCGGGCGGAGCGGGTGGTGGTCTACAAGAGCGCGAAGTACAGCATCGAGGCGCCTCTGGTGATCGGCGGCTCCCTCGCCGGCGGCGACGACGCTCAGCTGGACGCCCTGCGCCGCTTCGGGCTCCCGGTCGGGATCGCCTTCCAGCTGCGCGACGACGTCCTCGGAGTCTTCGGCGACCCGGCAGTGACGGGCAAGCCGGCCGGCGACGATCTGCGGGAGGGCAAGCGCACCGTGCTGCTCGGCCTCGCCCGCGGCGCGTGCTCGCCGGGCGAGCGGGCCGAGCTCGACGCGGTCGTGGGCCGGAGCGACGCCGACGCGGCGTCCATCGCGCGGGCGCAGGAGATCATCGCGGGCAGCGGCGCCCTCGAGCGACTCGAGGAGCGCATCGACCAGGAGGTGGCCGCGGCGATCGCGGTCCTCCCCGACGCGCAGCTCCGCACGGAGGGCGTGGCTGAGCTGCGCGAGCTGGCCGCCCAGGTCACGGTCCGCACCTCCTAGGAGCGGACCGGCGGGATCAGGCCAGGGCCTGGGCGACCCGCCGGACCTCGGCCTTGCGGCCGGCGCGGAGGGCGACGATCGGGCTCGTGCCCAGGCTCTCCTCGACCGTCAGCATCCAGTCGACCGCCTCGTCGTCGGTGAAGCCGGAGTCGGCGAGCAGGATCGCGGTGCCGCGGATCTCGCTCATCGGCTCCCCGTCGCGGAGGAAGAGGGCGGGGACCTTCAGCACGCCGTCGCGGCGGGTGCCGAGCAGGTGGCGCTCCTCGAGGAGGCGGCGGACCCGGCCGGCGCCGAGCCCGGTCAGCTCCACGAGGTCGGGGACGGTCAGCCACTCGAGCTCGGAATCGGTCGAGGTGGCGGGGGAAGCGGACGAGTCGGTCACGCGTCAAGACTGCCACGAGCCCGGAGGGCCGCCAACTGCGGGCGCCCCGGAGAAGGAGTCGGGCCCGTCCTGCGCCGCCCGGGCGTCGCTCACCGGTTCCCCCGGGGGTCTTGCCTAGACTCATCGCGTGACCACCAGCCAGCTCGACCCTCTCCTCGGCCGTCTCGTCGACGGCCGGTACGAGGTGCGCTCGAGGATCGCCCGCGGCGGCATGGCGACGGTCTACCTCGCGCACGATCAGCGCCTCGAGCGCCGCGTGGCGATGAAGGTCATGCACGGCCACCTCTCCGACGACGCGACGTTCAAGAACCGCTTCGTCCAGGAGGCGCGCTCCGCCGCCCGTCTCGCCCACCCGAACGTGGTCAGCGTCTTCGACCAGGGCCAGGACTCGGACATGGCCTACCTGGTGATGGAGTACCTCCCCGGGATCACCTTGCGCGACCTGCTCAAGGAGCGCGGCCGGCTGACCGCCCAGCAGGTCGTCGACATCATGCACTCCGTGCTCTCGGGTCTCGCCGCCGCGCACCGCGCCGGGATCCTCCACCGCGACCTCAAGCCCGAGAACGTGCTCCTCGCCGACGACGGCCGGATCAAGATCGGCGACTTCGGCCTCGCGCGCGCCGCCTCCGCCAACACCGCCTCCGGTCAGGCCCTCCTCGGCACGATCGCCTACCTCTCCCCCGAGCTGGTCACGCGGGGCACCGCCGACACCCGCAGCGACATCTACGCCATCGGGATCATGATCTACGAGATGCTCACCGGAGAGCAGCCCTTCACGGGCGAGCAGCCGATGCAGATCGCGTACCAGCACGCGAACGACTCCGTCCCGTACCCCAGCGCGACGGTCGCCTCCGTCCCCACCTCGCTCGACGAGCTCGTCCTCTGGGCGACCGAGCGCGACCCGGACATGCGGCCCCGCGACGCCGGTGTCATGCTCGCGCAGCTGCTCGAGGCCGAGCGGCTCATGGGCATCACACCGAGCGACCGCCGCGGCGACACGCAGGCGGTCACCCCGCTCCCGGCGCCCGTCGCCGATCCGGCGCCCGCGACGGCCGTCTTCGATCCGGCGGAGCCCGGGCAGACCTCGGTCTTCGACCCGGCGCCGGCCCCCGGAGCGGTGCTCGTGGTCGACGAGGACGACGACACCGTCGCCCGGCTCGCGAGCAGGCGCCGCGTCCGACGGCGCCGCGGCGTCCTGCTCACGGTGGTCGTCCTCCTCCTGGCGCTCATCGGCGGCGGGACGGCCTGGTGGTTCGGCGAGGGACCCGGCGCGATCGTGTCGATCCCGGACGTCGTCAGCCAATCGCAGCAGGACGCGACGGCCCAGCTGC
The DNA here is from genome assembly GCF_002932105.1 of Rathayibacter sp. AY1C1. NCBI lineage: Bacteria > Bacillati > Actinomycetota > Actinomycetes > Micrococcales > Microbacteriaceae > Rathayibacter > Rathayibacter sp. AY1C1. The sequence goes on from NZ_PSWH01000027.1 coordinate 27,274, forward strand.
AGGCGCAGGGCTTCGAGGTGCAGCCGCAGGAGACGCCCGACCTCACCGTGCCCGCGGGGACGGTGGTGAGCTCCGATCCGCCCGGCGGGCAGGGGGTGCACAAGGGCTCCGTCATCACGCTGACCGTCTCGAGCGGGCCGCGCCAGCTGCCGGTCCCGTCGCTCGCCGGCCTCTCGGAGGCCGACGCTGCTGCCGCGGTGACGGGCGGCTCCTTCACCGTCGGCGACGTCTCGAAGATCTTCGACGCCGACGTCGACGCGGGTGTGGTCGTCTCCGCCTCGCTGCCTGACGGATCGGCGCTGCCCGAGACGATGTCCGAGACCAGCACCATCGCGATGGTGGTGAGCCTCGGACCGATCCCGAACGTCGTCGGCCTCTCGATCGACGACGCGACGGCGAAGGCGGAGGCGGCCGGTCTCGCCCTCGACCGCAGCGGCGAGGACTGGAGCGACACCGTGGCCGCGGGCGTCGTCCTCACGCAGGCGAACCCGGAGGCGCCCGCCGTGACCGGCGACACCGTCTCGGTCGTCGTGTCGAAGGGGCCCGAGCCCGTCGCCGTGCCGAACGTCGTGGGGATGAACCGCGACGAGGCGAAGGCGGCCCTCGAGGCGGCGGACCTGTCGTGGAGCTACTCCCTGACGACGCTCGGCCCGCTGATCGACGCGGCGCCGAACGAGCTGACCAAGGTCACGAACCAGTCCAACAAGGCCGGCGATCTTGTGCAGCGCGGCACGACGATCCAGCTGTCGATCACCATCACGACCTGACGCCGCCGGTCGAGCCCCTCGGCGGGGACTCGACCGGCGGTCGGGGTCGGATCAGATCGCGCGGCCCCGGAGCTCCTCCGCCACGAGGAACGCGAGCTCGAGCGACTGCATGTGGTTGAGGCGCGGGTCGCAGACCGACTCGTATCGGGTGGCGAGCGTCGCCTCGTCGATGTGCTCCGAGCCGCCGAGGCACTCGGTGACGTCGTCGCCCGTGAGCTCGACGTGGATGCCGCCCGGGTGCGTCCCCGCGGCGCGGTGCGCCTCGAAGAAGCCCTTCACCTCGTCGACCACGTCGTCGAAGCGACGGGTCTTGTAGCCGGTCGGCGTCGTCAGCCCGTTGCCGTGCATCGGATCGGTCACCCACAGCGGCAGGGCGTCGCTCCGCTTGACGGCCTCGAGCAGCGGCGGGAGGGCGTCGCGGATCCTCCCGGCACCCATGCGGGTGATGAAGGTGAGGCGACCGGGCTCCCGCTCGGGGTCGAGCTTGTCGATCAGCTCGAGCATCGTCTCGGGCGTGGTCGACGGGCCGAGCTTCACGCCGATCGGGTTGCGCACCCGCGACAGGAAGTCGACGTGCGCGCCGTCGAGCTCGCGGGTGCGCTCGCCGATCCAGATGAAGTGGCTGGAGGTGTTGTACGGCGTGCCGGTCCGCGAGTCGATGCGCGTCATGGGGCGCTCGTAGTCCATCAGCAGGCCCTCGTGGCCGGTGTAGAACTCGGTGCGCTTCATGCCCTCGAAGTCGGCCCCGCACGCCACCATGAACTTGACCGCGCGGTCGATCTCGCGGGCCAGCTGCTCGTAGCGCTGGTTCTGCGGGTTCTCGGTGAAGCCCTTGTTCCAGTAGTGGACGAGGCGCAGGTCGGCGAATCCGCCCTGCGTGAAGGCGCGGATGAGGTTCAGCGTCGAGGCGGCGGTGTGGTAGCCCTGCACGATGCGACGCGGGTCCGCGGCGCGCGACTCCGGGGTGAAGTCGTAGCCGTTGACGATGTCGCCGCGGTAGGCGGGCAGGGTCACGTCGCCGCGGGTCTCGAGGTCGCTCGAGCGCGGCTTCGCGAACTGGCCGGCCATCCGGCCCATCTTGATGACGGGCATGCTCGCGCCGTAGGTCAGGACGACGGCCATCTGCAGCACGGTCTTGACGCGGTTGCGGATCTGCTCGGCGGTCGCTCCGGCGAAGGTCTCGGCGCAGTCGCCGCCCTGCAGGAGGAACGCCTCGCCGCGGGCCGCGGCTCCGAGACGCTCGCGCAGCTGGTCCACCTCGCCGGCGAACACCAGCGGAGGGAGCGCGGCCACCTCGGCGGACGCCGCTCGCACGGCCTCCGCATCGGGCCACTGCGGCTGCTGCTTGATCTCGAGCTCGCGCCAATAGTCCAGGCCGGCGACCACGGAGGGGGCGGCGAGGACGTACGGTTCGTTCGGATCGATGACCACGAGGGTGTTCCCGGTTCTGACGGGCGCCAGCGGCGCGCGGAGGGCCGCCGTCCGGACGGACGGCAGCGGTTGACGAGCTTATCGCCTGGCAGGGCGCTCGGCCGGGAGGGGGCCCCGGCGTCGAGCGGGCGCTCAGCGGGTGAGGGCCGCGCGCTTCTCCTTGACCGAGGTCGCGTAGACGTCGAGGTACTCCTGGCCGCTCAGGGCGAGGAGCTCGTACATGATCTCGTCGGTGATCGAGCGGAGGATGAACCGGTCGCCCTCCATGCCCTCGAAGCGGCTGAAGTCGAGCGGCTCCCCGAAGACGATGCCGATGCGGCCCAGCTTCGGCAGGCGCTTGCCGATGGGCATGATGCGCGCGGTGTCGATCATGGCGACCGGGATGACGGGCACGCGGGCCTCGAGGACCATGCGTGCGACACCGGTGCGGCCGCGGTACATGCGGCCGTCGGGGCTGCGCGTGCCCTCGGGATAGATGCCCAGGGCGTGGCCGCCCGCGAGGACGCGGAGGCCCGTGTTGAGCGAGGCCTCCGACGCCTTGCCACCGGAGCGGTCGATGGGCAGCATCCCCGTGGCGGTGAAGAACGTCCGCGTCGCCCAGCCCTTGAGGCCCTTGCCGGTGAAGTAGTCGCTCTTGGCGAGGAAGACCATGTTCCGCTCGATCACCAGCGGGAGGATCACGGAGTCGATGAAGGAGAGGTGGTTGCTCGCGAGGATCACGCCGCCGTTCTGCGGCACCTTGTCGGCGCCGACCACCCACGGCCGGAAGATCGTCTTCAGGAGCGGGCCCGCGACGATGTGCTTCATGAACCAGTAGAACATCGGGCTCCTCGGCGGTGCGGCGGATCGGGTGCGGCGGGTGCCGCTAGAGGGAGCTCGCGTGCAGGCGCGCCAGGTCGGCGGCCCCCACGACTCCGGCGTCATTGACGAGCTCCGCGATGCGGAACTCGGGCTCGGGGTGGTAGCCCCGGGCGGGGAGGTTGTCGAGGTAGGCCTGGCGGATGGGGTCCAGCAGGAGGTCCCCCGCCTGCGCCACTCCGCCGCCGATGACGAACATCTGCGGGTCGAGGACGGCGCTCAGGCTGGCCGCCGCCTCGCCCAGCCAGTGGCCGAGCTGTCGCAGCGCCGCGAGGGCGCCGAGGTCGCCAGCGGTGATCAGCTCGGAGATGAGGTGGCCGTTCAGCTCGCCGCCGTTGCGGGCGCGGGCGTCGGCGATGCCCTGGCCGATCCCGCCCGCGTCGGCCAGCTCGCCGGCGAAGCGCTGGAGCGCGCGGCCCGAGCCGTACTGCTCGATGCAGCCGCGTGCGCCGCAGCCGCAGGGCAGGCCTCCGGGGACGACGCGCATGTGCCCGATCTCGGCCGCGGCGCCGAAGCCGCCGCGCAGGAGCCGGTCGTTGATGACGATCGCGCCACCCACTCCGGTGCCGATGGTGAGCATCAGCATGTCGCTGACGAGGCGGCCCGAGCCGTAGCGGAACTCGGCCCAGCCGGCGGCGTTCGCATCGTTCTCGATGATGATCGGCAGGTCGATGCGGGCCGAGAGCTTCTCGCGGAAGGGCTCGTTGCGCCAGTTGATGTTCGGGGCGTAGTAGACGATCGACTGCGAGGCGTCGATGAAGCCGGCGGCGGCGACTCCGACCGCGGAGACGTCTCCCGGGAGCAGGCCGGAGCGCAGATGCTCGACCATCTCGACCACGACGTCGACGATCAGCTCGGGGTGCCCGGCAGGAGTGGGCCGACGGTCCTCGCGGAGGATCCCCCCGAACTCGTCGACCAGGGCTCCGGCGATCTTCGTGCCGCCGATGTCGATCCCGATCGCGTGCACGCGAACCGCCTTCCCGTCGCCACCGGCGCGGCAGCGTCGGCGGGCCGCCCTGAGCGGCGGCCAGGACGAGTGTAGTGACCGCGAGCGCTCCGATGCGGCTCAGCGGCGAGACCCGGCGACGCGTGTCGGCCCTCCTCGCGGAGCCACCCCTGGATCGTTACCCTGAACGGATCCACAGCTTGCGCCGCGCCGGTAGGGTGGAGACGACGTTCATTCAGGTACCGAAGGAGTTGCCGTGGACCAGTTCGATTCCCCCCTGGTGGTTCCGGCCGATCCCCAGGCCAACACGACCGCCCTCCTGCTGGACCGCGTCCGCGAGACACCCGATCGCCCGCTCTTCGCGCTGCCCGACGGCGACGGCTGGCGCGAAATGACGGCGCAGGAGTTCCTCGACCAGGTCACGGCCCTCGCGAAGGGCTTCGTCGCCGCCGGCCTCGAGCCGGGCGAGAAGGTCGGGCTGATCTGCAAGACGCGCTACGAGTGGACGCTGATCGACTTCGCCGTCTGGTTCGCCGGCGGGATCCTCGTCCCGGTGTACGAGACCTCCTCCCCCGCGCAGGTGCAGTGGAACCTCGCCGACTCCGGCGCGCACGCCGTGATCGTCGAGACCCCCGAGCACTTCGCCCGCTTCGACGAGATCCGCGCCGACCTTCCCGAGGTCCGCCTCGCCTGGCAGATCGGGCTGGGCGATCTGGACAAGCTCGTCGCGCGCGGCGGCGACGTGCCGGACGCCGAGATCGAGCGCCGCCGCTCGCTGGCGACCGGCACCGACATCGCGACCATCATCTACACCTCCGGCTCCACCGGCCGCCCCAAGGGCTGCATCATCCGGCACTCGAACTTCGTCGAGCTCAGCCGCAACTCGGCGGTCGCGCTGACGGAGCTGATCCACCAGCCCGGCGCGTCGACGCTGCTGTTCATCACCACCGCGCACGTGTTCGCCCGCTTCATCGCGATCCTCTGCGTGCACGGCGGGGTGAAGGTGGGGCACCAGGCCGACACCAGGCAGCTGCTCCCCTCGCTCGCGTCCTTCAAGCCGACGTTCCTCCTGGCCGTGCCGCGCGTGTTCGAGAAGGTCTACAACTCCGCGGAGCAGAAGGCCGAGGCCGGAGGGAAGGGGAAGATCTTCCGCCGCGCGGCCGACGTCGCCGTCGCCCACTCGATGGCGCTCGAGGCGGGCTCGGTGCCGCTCGCGCTGAAGCTGCAGTTCCTCCTCTTCGACCGGCTCGTGTACTCGAAGCTGCGCACCGCCATGGGCGGGAACGTCCGCTTCGCCGTGTCCGGCTCGGCGCCGCTGGGAGACCGGCTCGGGCACTTCTTCCACAGCCTCGGCATCAAGATCCTCGAGGGCTACGGCCTCACGGAGACGACGGCGCCCGCCACGGTCAACCGCACCGAGCGGTTCAAGATCGGCTCGGTGGGCCCGGCGATGCCCGGGGTCTCGATCCGGATCGCGGGCGACGGCGAGATCCAGGTGCGCGGCATCGACGTCTTCGGCGGCTACTGGAACAACGAGGCGGCGACGGCCGAGTCGTTCGACGGCGAGTGGTTCCGCACGGGCGACCTCGGAACCCTGGACGAGGACGGGTACCTGCGCGTCACCGGGCGGAAGAAGGAGATCATCGTCACCGCCGGCGGCAAGAACGTCGCTCCGGCGGCGCTGGAGGATCCGATCCGCGCGAACCCGCTGGTCGGCCAGGTCGTCGTCGTCGGCGATCAGCGCCCGTTCATCGCCGCTCTGGTCACGCTCGACTCCGAGATGCTGCCGACGTGGCTCGCCAACAACGGGCAGGACAAGGGCCTCTCACTCGAGGACGCGGCCGTGAACCCGGTCGTTCTGGCCGAGGTGCAGCGGGCCGTCGATGCGGCGAACGAGCGCGTGTCCCGTGCAGAGTCGATCCGGAAGTTCGTGATCCTCCCGAGGGAGTTCACGGAGGCGAGCGGTCACCTGACTCCGAAGATGAGCATCAAGCGCAACGTCATCCTCGCCGACTTCGCCGACACCATCGCCGCCGTCTACTCCGCCGCCCCCGCCACCGAGGGCATCTCCCTCCGCTGACCCCGCGCTCTCCCGCCGTTACCACCAGGCCGTCCCGATCGCAGCCGCCTCCGGGACAGCGCGCCCAGCTCTATCCCGTCGGCGGAACGCCCGACGCTCTCCTCGACGCGCCCCTGTCGCGGTGCCGACCGCGCCGGGCCGGGCAGGGACCGGCTCCCCCTCAACACAGCCGTATCCGGGAAAGCGCGTCCCAGCGCTTTCCCGTCGGCGGAACGCACGACGCTCCACAGAACGCGCCCACCTCGAAAAGCCGACCGCGCGGAGCCGGGCAGGGACCGGCCCACCCTCGACACAGCCGTATCCGGAAAAGCGCGTCCCAGCGCTTTCCCGTCGGCGGAACGCACGACGCTCCACCGAACGCGCCCACCCCGAAAAGCCGACCGCGCGGAGCCGGACAAGGACCGGCCCCCCCTCGACACAGCCGTATCCGGGAAAGCGCGTCCCAGCGCTTTCCCGTCGGCGGAACGCACGACGCTCCATAGAACGCGCCCACCCCGAAAAGCCGACCGCGCGGAGCCGGACAAGGACCGGCCCCCCCCTCGACACAGCCGTATCCGGAAAAGCGCGTCCCAGCGCTTTCCCGTCGGCGGAACGCACGACGCTCCATGGAACGCGCCCACCTCGAGCGGCCGACTGCGTGGAGCCGGGCAAGGACCGGCTCCCCACCAACACAGCCGTATCCGGGAAAGCGCGTCCCAGCGCTTTCCCGTCGGCGAAACGCACGACGCTCCACGGAACGCCCCCACCTCGCTGAGCCGACCGCGCCGGGCCGGGCAGGGACCGCCCCCCCCTCGACACAGCCGTATCCGGGAAAGCGCGTCCCAGCGCTTCCCCGTCGGCGGAACGCACGACGCTCCACCGAACGCGCCCACCTCGAAAAGCCGACCGCGCCGAGCCGGGCAAGGACCGGCTCGGAATCCAACTCAGAACCAGTCGGATTCCCGGACGGCCTTCATGGCGGCGCGGCGGTCGTCCTGGGAGAGGCGGTCGAGGTAGAGGCGTCCGTCGAGGTGGTCGCATTCGTGCTGGAGGGCCTGGGCCATGAGGCCGTCGCCTTCGAGGACGATCTCGTTGCCGTCGAGGTCGGTGCCGCGGACCTTCGCGTGCGGGTAGCGGATCGCGGGGTACCAGAGGTTCGGGACGGAGAGGCAGCCCTCGTCGACCGGTCGCGGGTCTCCGCTGAGCTCGATGATCTCGGGGTTGAGGATGTACCCGATGACGCCGTCGACGTTGTAGCTGAAGGCGCGGAGGTTGACGCCGATCTGGGGGGCTGCGACGCCGGCGCGTCCGGGCGGTCGGACGCTGTCGACGAGGTCCTCGACGAGGCCGCGGACGCCGGCGTCGACCGTCTCGATGGTCGTGGACGGGGTCTTCAGCACCGGGTCCCCGAAGATGCGGATCTGGCGTACGGTCATGTGGTGCGCTCCCTCAGGGCCTCCTCCGCGCTCAGGAGGGCGTTCTCGACGACTTCGCTCGCTGCGGGGTGCGGCCAGTACTGGCTGCGAGCGAGTCCGCGGATGCCGGTGCCGGCGCTGGCGGCCTGGACGAGCGGCTGAATGAGGATACTGGCCTGCGGCCCGATGATGTGCGCGCCGAGGAGGGCGCCGTCGAGTCCGACGACCAGGAGGCAGGCGCTGGAGTCGTCCTCGAGCGCCCAGCCGAAGGCGGTGGAGCCGTACTCCTGGGTGACGGTGACGACGTCCAGGCCCTGGTCTCGCGCTTCGGCCGCGGTGAGCCCGAAGTGGGCGATCTGCGGGTGGGCGAAGATCGCGCCGGGCACCGGCGAGAGGGTGTCGGAGAGCAGCTCGCCCGGGTGCAGGAGGTTGTGCGCCACGAGGCGCGCCTCGTGGTTGGCGACGTGCTTGAGCTGCCAGCGGGACGACACGTCGCCGAGGGCGAAGAGGCCGGGCACGGGGTGTCCGCCGGAGAGGACGCGCTGCTCGGGGTCGACGCTGATCCGGCCGTCCTCGTGCAGATCGATCCCGACGGAGGCGGCGGCGACCGTGTCGCTGTTGGGGTCGCGGCCGAGGGCGACGAGGAGCAGGTCGGTCTCGACCGTCGTGCCGTCGCTGAGGGCGACGCGGAGCCCGTCAGGTCGGGCGTCGACGCTCTCCGCGCTCACTCCGGTGAGCACCGTGTACCGCTCGGCGGCGATCCCGGTGAACCGGCGCGAGACGTCCTCGTCGAGGGTGCGGAGGAGGCGGTCGCCGCGGACGGCGACGGTCACGGCTGTGCCGAAGGAGGAGAAGACGTGGGCGAACTCGACGGCCACCGCGCCGCCGCCGAGGATCAGCATCCGCTCGGGGAGCTCGTCGAGCCGCATGACGGAGGAGGAGTCCTGGATGCGGGGGTCTGGCTCGTACGCGGCCAGGAGCGGCCTGGGCCGCGAGCCGGCGGCCACGACCACCTGCGGCGCACTGATGCGGGCACCGCTGGCGCTGACGAGGACGTGCGGGCGGTCGCCGTCTCCGAGCGACTCGAAGCCGAAGCTCTCGCGGAGGACGGTCACGTTCGGGGAGCGCTGATCGCGGTACTCGAACCCGCCCTCGCTGATCGCGTCGATCCGGCCGAAGACCCGGTCGCGCACCTCGGCCCACTCGGGGCGGCGCAGGCGCGAGTGGACGCCGATCGGGCCGCCCTGGTCGACGTCGGTGATCACGTCGGCGACGTGGACGAACATCTTGGTCGGGATGCAGCCGGCGTTGAGGCAGGTGCCGCCGAACCACTCCCCGTCGTCGAGGATCGCGACCCGCAGGCCGTCGAACTCCGGACCGACGATCGAGTTGCCGGAGCCGGCCCCGATGACGATCAGGTCGAAGGAGTCGGTGGTCGCGTCGGGTCCGTCGGTGCGGTCCTGGAACGCGGCGGACACCGCCTCGGAGCCCCGGGGCTCAGACACGTCGGACCGGCATGCCCTCGACCACGAGCGCGGCGAGCAGGCGTGCGGCGTCCTTCGTGCCCTCGCGCAGCTGCTCCCACTTCACCACGGATCCGGCGGCGAGCACCGGGTCGTAGGGGATGCGGACGATGTCGCGGACGCGGGAGCGGAAGTGCGACTCGATCTCCTCCAGCTTCACCAGGCTCGTGCCCTGCGTCGCCGTGTTGAGCGCGACGACCGCGTTGCGCACCAGGGCGCCATAGCCGTTCGCGTCCAGCCAGGTGAGGGTCTCGGAGGCCAGGCGGGCCTCGTCGACGCTGCCGCCCGAGACGATCACCACCGTGTCGGCGCGCTGCAGCGTGGGCCGCATCACCGAGTGCACGATGCCCGTGCCGCAGTCGGTGAGCATGATCGAGTAGAAGCGCTCGACCAGGTCGGCGACCACGTTGTAGTCGTCCTCGTCGAAGGCCTCGGAGAGCTGCGGGTCGGTGTCGGAGGCGAGGACGTCGAGGCGGGTCTCGTCGCGGGAGACCATCGTCGAGAACTCGGTGAATCCGGTCACGCCGGCCGCGCGGTTCACGACATCGCGGACGGTCGCCCGCGTCTGCTTGGGGACGCGCTCGGCCAGGGTGCCGCGGTCGGGGTTCGCGTCGACCGCGATGATGCGGTCCTCGCGCGCATCGGCGAGGGCCATGCCCAGGAGCGTCGTGACCGTCGTCTTGCCGACGCCGCCCTTGCGGGTCATGACCGGGACGAAGCGGGTGCCGCCCTCGAACTGCCGGCCGATCCGCTCGTCCATCGCCTTCCACGCCTTCACCTTCGCGGAGTCGCCGAGGTTGACCGTGTGGAAGGTCAGGCCGTAGAGGAAGCGGTGCCAGCCGCCCGTGGGAGCGGGACGGGTCTTGCGGTTGACCTCCAGGAGCCTGTCCGGGGTGAGCATCGACGCCGACTCGGGGACGGCGGCGCTCGGCGCGGACGGAGCGGGAGCGGCGCTCGAGGACTCGGCGCGGAGGCGGTCGCGGCGCGTGGGGACGGCGGCGGGCTCCCCCGCGGACTCGGACGCCGCGGGCTTCTCGGCGGACTCCGCTCGGGCGGGGATCCCCGCCGAGACCGGTCCGTTCGCGCCGGACGGGTGAGCGGGAGCCGGTGAGGGGGTCGGAGCAGGACTCGGCTCCGGGGGCGCGAGAGCGTGCGAGCGCGAGGGCGGCAGGCCGAGGCGGCCGACGTCGATCGCGTCCTCGTCCTCGACCGGAGCGGGGGCGGTGGAGCGGCGTCGCGGGCCGGGCGGAGTGATCCGCACGCCGTCGGGCAGGAGGGTCGGAGCGGTGTCGCTCGCTCGCGGGGAGTACTGACCCGATTCCCGAGCCGCGTCCATGGCGGTCCGCGGCGTGGGACCGGTGCCGGTGTCGGGCTGTTCGTCATTGCGCTCATCCATGCGAACGAGCCTCCTTCCGCTCAGGACGAGTGTACCGGCGGGCCCGGATCGCGCCGGGCGGCTTGGTCGGAGCGCGCTCCGACTGCTAGTGCTGCCCGCTTCCGGAGGCGGCGCGGACGGCGCGTGCAGCGAACGGTTAGGTTCTGCCGCCCGGAGGAACGTAAAGTAGTCAGCCATGCATGTACTCAGCGTGAGCTCCCTCAAGGGCGGCGTCGGCAAGACCACGGTGACGCTCGGCCTTGCATCCGCGGCGTTCTCGAAGGGCCTGCGAACGCTGGTCGTCGACCTCGATCCCCAGTCCGACGTGTCGACCGGAATGGACATCAACGTCGCCGGCCACCTCAACATCGCCGACGTCCTGACGTCGCCGAAGGAGAAGATCGTCCGCTCGGCGATCGCCCCCTCCGGCTGGACCAAGGAGCACCACGGCACGATCGACGTGCTGATCGGCAGCCCCTCCGCGATCAACTTCGACGGGCCGCACCCCAGCATCCGCGACATCTGGAAGCTCGAGGAGGCCCTCGCGAGCGTCGAGGCCGACTACGACCTCGTGCTGATCGACTGCGCCCCCTCGCTCAACGCCCTGACCCGCACGGCGTGGGCCGCGAGCGACCGCGTCGCCGTCGTCACGGAGCCGGGCCTGTTCTCGGTGGCCGCCGCCGACCGGGCGCTCCGGGCGATCGAGGAGATCCGCCGCGGACTCAGCCCGCGCCTCCAGCCGCTGGGCATCATCGTCAACCGCGCCCGCGTCCAGTCGCTGGAGCACCAGTTCCGGATCAAGGAGCTGCGCGACATGTTCGGACCGCTCGTGCTCAGCCCGCAGCTCCCGGAGCGCACCTCCCTCCAGCAGGCGCAGGGCGCGGCGAAGCCCGTGCACGTCTGGCCCGGGGAGAGCGCTCAGGAGATGGCGCACAACTTCGACCTGCTGCTCGACCGCGTGATCCGCACCGGTCGCATCGGCGAGCAGGTCCCCGCCGCGACCTAGGGCCGGCGGGTCCGCCGAACTCCTCCGGCTCGAGGTCTCGGGACGCGGGCGATGCTCGGTGCCCGAGGAGTGCCAGGGACGGCGCCGGCGGACGCTCGGCGTCGGAGTTCAGCGCGGGCTCTCGATGCGCGGGCGGAGCCCATCGTCGGATCCGCAGGGCGGGACACGGACGGAGCCCGTCATCGGACCCGCATGCTAGCGGGCGTGATCGGCGGGGAGCTCGCGTCCGGCGGACGGATCACGCGGGCGGGGCCCGCCATTCGACCAGCTCGGTGAGACTCGGGTGCCGCCCGTTGCCCGCTCAGCACGGCTGCAGGCAGGTCCGCTCCTGATCAGCTGAGCGCGCGGAGGAGACCCCGGAGTCCCCGGGGCCGCGGCCGACCCGCGAGGGGTGGGCGGTCAGCCGACGCGGCGGGAGGCGCGGCGCTGGGCGAGCTCGTCGCCCGGGTCGACCGACTGATGGTCGAGCTCGACGAGGCTCGACTCGACTTCGCGGAGGACCTTGCCGACGGCGATGCCGAAGACGCCCTGGCCGCGGCTGAGCAGGTCGATGACCTCGTCGTTCGAGGTGCAGAGGTAGACGCTCGCGCCGTCGCTCATCAGGGTCGTCTGCGCGAGGTCGTCGACCCCGGACTCGCGGAGCTGGTTGACCGCCGTGCGGATCTGCTGGAGCGAGATCCCGGTGTCGAGCAGGCGCTTGACCAGCTTCAGCACGAGGATGTCGCGGAAGCCGTAGAGGCGCTGCGTTCCGGAGCCGGACGCGCCGCGCACGGTGGGCTCGACGAGCTCGGTCCGCGCCCAGTAGTCGAGCTGCCGGTAGGTGATCCCCGCGGCGCGCGCCGCGACGGCCCCGCGGTAGCCCGCGTCGGCGTCGAGCTCGGGCAGTCCGTCGGTGAACAGGACGAGGTCGCGCTGGCCGCTGACGTCGCGGCTGACTTCTCTCATCCCTGTGCCTCTCGGATCCGGACGCCGGATCCTCCGAACGCGCTCCCTACCGTACCGACCGGCGCAGGCCGAGTAAACGACATCGGCCTCGGCGCCGCGGCGTGTCGCACGGGCCGCCCGACGGCCGGCGGCGCGGCCCTCACGAGCGGGCGATCCGCGAGAGGGCGCTGCGCACCATCGCCCCGCGGATCGTGCCCAGCTGGGTCGCGAGCCCCACCGCGTTCTCGGCAGCGCCGGCGGAGCCGGACGCCTCTCCGCGGCGGGCGCTGGAGGCGACGACGCTCTCGATGAGCGACATCTCGCGCTCGACGGCGACGCGGAGCGGTCGGAGATGGCGGGGCTCGATACCGGATCGGCCGAGGTCGACGAGCGCCTTGAGCGTCGTCACGGCCTCGTCCCCGAACACGTCGCCGCCCCGCACGAGCCCGGCGGCGATGGCCTCCTGGACGAGAGCGGGCGTGGCACCGGACTCGGCCGCGAGGCCCTCGCGGGTCAACCGCGTGGCGGGGCCGAGGAGCGAGGCGCTCGGACCCCCGACACCGGCCGGCAGGGCGGGCTCGCGTCCGGCGTCGATGTCGTCGAGGTATCCGCGGATGACCTTGAGGGGGAGGTAGTGGTCGCGCTGCAGAGCGAGGATCATCCGGAGCCGCTCGACGTCGGAGCCCGAGAACTTGCGGTAGCCGGAGTCGGTGCGGGCCGGCGAGACGAGCCCCTGCTCCTCGAGGAAGCGCAGCTTGGACGGGGTGACGTCCGGGAACTCACTGGTCAGCCTGGCCAGCACCTGCCCGATGCTCAGCAGAGCGGCGGAGCCGGTGGGGAGGGCGCGCGCGGAGGAGCGGCCCACGGCTCACGCGTCCGGAGCGGCGACGAGGTCGGCGCGGGACGCGTAGAAGGTGAGTCGGAACTTGCCGACCTGCACCTCGGAGCCGTCGGTGAGGATCGCGGACTCGATCCGGACCCCGTCGAAGTAGGTGCCGTTCAGGGAGCCGAGGTCGTGGACCTCGAACGCCGTGCCGCGGCGGACGAACTCGGCGTGCCGGCGCGAGACCGTGACGTCGTCGAGGAAGATGCCCGCGTCGGGGTGACGGCCGACCGTCGTGGAGTCGGTGTCGAGGAGGAAGCGGGCGCCGGTGTTCGGTCCGCGGCGCACGACCAGCAGCGCGGATCCCGAGGGCAGAGCCCCGACGGCCTCGGCCTCCTCGCGGGACGCGCGGTTGTCGAGAGCGGCGAGCTGGGCACCGATGTCGTCGGTGAACGTCAGAGTCGTCTCCGTCGACGGCTCACCGGGAACGGAATTGTGCTGGGCGGATGATGCTCCACCGACGGGCTCGACCAAGACGTACCTCCTATCAGGTCAGCGTATCCGAATCGTGACCCTCGTCGGACCCCTGAGCACCTGTGCGGACCCCCAGGACGAGGTCCCGCGTCTGGACGGCGTAGACGATCCCGGCCCACCAGTAGAGGAATGCGCCCCACAGCGCGAAGGCCCAGGCGATGGGGAGCGAGGCGGGCGCGAGGGCCGGGAACGCCTGCCCCAGCATGATCAGCGGGAGCGCGTAGAAGAGGCAGAAGGTCGCGAATTTCCCCAGGTGGTGCACGGGAAGCGGTCCGTAGCCGTTGTTCGCCAGGACGACCGCCAGGACCACGAGCATCAGGTCGCGGGCGAGCAGCACGGCGACCAGCCACCAGGGCACCAGTCCGCGGGCCGCGAGGCCCAGGACGGTGGCGAAGATGTAGAGCCGGTCGGCGGCCGGATCGAGGACGCGTCCGAGGCGCGTCATCTGGTCGAAGCGGCGCGCGATCCAGCCGTCGAGGTAGTCGGTGAGGCTCGAGACCACGAGGGTCAGGAGCGCGAGCGCGTCCTCACCGAGGACCACGAGCACGAGGAACACCGGCACCAGGGCGAGGCGCACCATGCTGAGGACGTTCGGGACCGTCCAGATCCGGTCCTCACCGGTGCGCGCCATGCGCCCAGCCTAGGCGGGGCGCACGGCGGCGTGGTCAGCGCTTGTCGCGCCAGACCCGCTCGAACGGCAGGCGCCAGGCGTGCGGCGCGATCAGCTGGTGGATGGCGTTCGGCCCCCAGGAGCCGGGCGCGTAGAGACGGACGGGCGGCGGATCCTGCAGGAGGGGCGCGGAGACCTCCCAGAGCCGCTCGATGCCCTCCGCGGTGGTGAACAGCGTGTGGTCTCCGCGCATCGCGTCGAGGATCAGGCGCTCGTAGGCCTCGAGCGCGTCGCCCGCGCGGTCGGTCTCCTGGAGCGCGAACTGCATGCTCAGCTTGTCGAGCCGCATGCCGGGACCGGGGCGCTTCCCGTAGAACGAGAGCGAGACCTTCGAGGCGTCCGCCAGGTCGAAGGTGAGGTGGTCCGGGCCGTGGGCACCGACTCCGGAGCCCTGCGGGAACATGCTCTTCGGGGGCTCGCGGAACGCGATCGAGATGATGCGCTGACCCTCGGCCATCCGCTTGCCGGTGCGGAGGTAGAACGGCACTCCCGCCCAGCGCCAGTTGTCGATCTCGCACTTCAGCGCGACGAAGGTGTCGGTCTCGGAGTCGGCGGCGACGCCCGGCTCGTCGCGGTAGCCGATGTACTGGCCGCGCACCACGTTCTCGGGGTTCAGCGGACGCATCGAGCGGAAGACCTTGTTCTTCTCCTCGCTGATGGCCTGGGGCTCCAGCGCGGTCGGCGGCTCCATCGCCATGAACGCCAGCACCTGGAAGAGGTGGGTGACGACCATGTCCTTGTACGCGCCGGTGGACTCGTAGAACTCGGCGCGACGGTCGAGCGTGAGGCGCTCGGGGATGTCGATCTGGACGTGATCGATGAAGTTGCGGTTCCAGATGGGCTCGAAGAGGCCGTTGGCGAAGCGGAAGGCGAGGATGTTCTGCGCCGGCTCCTTGCCGAGGAAGTGGTCGATCCGGAAGATCTGCTCCTCGCTGAAGGTCTCGTGGAGCTCCGCGTTGAGGACGACCGCGCTCTCGAGGTCGACGCCGAACGGCTTCTCCATGATGATCCGCGAGCGCTCGACCAGCCCGGCCTCGGCGAGCATCCGCACGACGGAGAGAGCTGCCCTGGGCGGGACGCTGAGGTAGTGCAGCCGGCTCACGTCCGGGCCGAGGACCGCCTCGGCGTCGGTCACGGCGGCGGCCAGCGCGGCCGGACCGGCGGACTGCGGGACGTAGCGGAGCTTGGACGCGAACTCGTCCCACTGCGCCGGCGTCAGGGAGCGGCTCCCGAACTCGTCGTAGGCCAGCTTCGCGAAGGCGCGGAACGAGGCGTCGTCGTGCTCCTCGAGCGAGGTGCCGACGATCTGCAGGTCCGGTGCGAGGGAGGAGAGCGCGAGGTGGGCCATCCCCGGGATGAGCTTGCGCCGGGCCAGGTCGCCGACGGCGCCGAACAGCACGACGACATGGGGTGCCGCCTGCTCGGTCTGGACGGCGGGAGCGGGGGGTGCGGTTGTCACGGTCACCCCTCGATCATTCCAGTTCGGATCGTGACGCAGGCGTCATGTGCTCGATACGCACCGCCGCTAAGGTCTCTCCCGTGCATCCGTTCTCCGACGCGTCCGCCGCGACCGCAGCACCCGCCTCCGCCACCGCCCCCTCCTCCGCCGACGGGACGACCGCGCCTCCGCTCGACGAGAGGATCCGCGCCGACGTCCACCTGCTGGGCGAGCTGCTCGGCCAGGTGCTCCGCGAGTCGGGCGAGCCCTCCCTCTACGAGGACGTGGAGCGCCTGCGCGCGCTCACGATCAGCGCCTACGACAGCGGCGACGCCGCCGGGACCGCGGAGGCGGAGGAGTTCGTCGCCTCGCTCACGCTCGAGCGCGCCGAGGAGGTCGCCCGGGCGTTCACCTGCTACTTCCACCTCGTCAACGTGGCGGAGGAGTTCCACCGCGTCCGCGTGCTGCGCCGGCGCGAGGCCGACGCCGGCGCGCAGTCGCCCGAGGACTCGATCCTCGCCTCGATGCGCCGGCTGACCGGGGAGCTCGGGGAGGACGAGGCGTTCGCGCGCCTGTCCCGACTGGAGTTCCGCCCGGTCCTCACGGCGCACCCGACCGAGGCGCGCCGCCGCGCAGTGGCCTCGACCATCCGCCGCATCAGCGACCTGCTCGAGCAGCGCGACGACCCGCGCATGGGCGGCGTCGTGCTGGTGGAGATCCGCCGCAAGCTGCTGGCCGAGGTCGACACGCTGTGGCGCACCGCTCCGCTGCGCGAGTCCAAGCCCACTCCCCTCGACGAGGTGCGCACCGCGATGAGCGTCTTCGACGAGTCGCTGTTCTCGGTGCTCCCCCGCGTCTACCGCCGCCTCGACGACGCTCTGCTCGGCGAGGGCTCGGGCACCCGGGCTCCGGTCGCACCGGCCTTCGTCCGCCTGGGCACCTGGATCGGCGGCGACCGCGACGGCAATCCCTTCGTCACCGCCGAGACGACCCTCGCTGCGGTGGACATCGCCTCCGAGCACGTCCTCATGGGCCTCGAGCGGGTCGCCCGCCGCGTGGGCCGCGCGCTGACCCTCGACGCGTCGACCACTCCCCCGTCGGCCGCCGTCGAGGCGCTCTGGGCCTCCTGCGTCGAGCGGGCTCCCGAGCTCGCCGCCGACATCGCCGAGCGCTCGCCCAACGAGGCGCACCGCCGCGTCCTGCTCTTCGCGGCCGAGCGCCTGGCCGCGACCCGGTCCGAGGGGCCGCTGGCCTACTCCGCCGCCGCCGAGCTGCTGGCCGAGCTGCGCACCCTCCAGGAGTCCCTGGTCGAGGCCGAGGACGTCCGCGCCGCCTACGGCGACCTCCAGGACTTCGTCTGGCAGCTCGAGACCTTCGGCTTCCACCTCGCCGAGATCGAGGTGCGCCAGCACTCGAAGGTGCACCGCGAGACGATCGCCGCGATCCGCGCCGGCGAGGAGCTCGACGAGCGCGGCCTCGAGGTCCTGTCGGTGTTCCGGGCGATCGCGAAGGTCCAGGAGCGCTTCGGCACCGACGCGGCGAGGCGGTACATCGTCTCCTTCACGCAGTCGGCCGACGACCTGCGGACGGTCTTCGAACTGGCCGAGGCGGCGACCGACGGCAAGCCGCCGATCATCGACGCGGTCCCGCTCTTCGAGACCTTCGCCGACCTCGACGCCTCGACCGACATCCTCGCCGAGATGATCCGCCTCCCCCAGGTGCAGGCGCGCCTCGCGGCCACCGGCGACCGGCTCGAGGTGATGCTCGGCTACTCCGACTCGTCGAAGGACGTCGGACCGGTCTCGGCGACGCTCGCGCTCTACGACGCGCAGGCGCGCATCGCGCAGTGGGCGGCCGACGAGGGCATCGTGCTCACGCTGTTCCACGGGCGCGGCGGAGCGCTCGGCCGCGGCGGCGGGCCGGCCAACCGGGCCGTCCTCGCGCAGCCGCCCGGATCGGTGGACGGCCGCTTCAAGCTGACGGAGCAGGGCGAGGTCATCTTCGCCCGCTACGGCAACCCGGACATCGCCACCCGGCACATCGAGCAGGTGGCGGGAGCGACGCTGCTCGCCTCCTCCCCCGCGGTGGGCGAGCGCAACGCGGGCGCCGCGGAGCGCTTCGCCGAGGTGGCGGCGACGATGGACCGCGAGTCGCGCCGCCGCTTCTTCGAGCTCGTGAAGGCCGACGGCTTCGCGCCGTGGTTCGCCCGGGTCACCCCCCAGGAGGAGGTGGGCCTGCTCGCCCTCGGCTCGCGTCCGGCCCGCCGCGGCCTCTCCGTCGAGTCGCTCGAGGACCTGCGAGCGATCCCGTGGGTCTTCGCCTGGACCCAGGCCCGCGTCAACCTGACCGGCTGGTTCGGGCTGGGCAGCGCGCTCGAGGCCGTCGGCGACCTCGACCTGCTCCGCGAGGCCTACGCCTCCTGGCCGCTGTTCACGACGATGGTCGACAACGTGGAGATGTCGCTCGCGAAGACCGACGAGGGCATCGCCCGCCGCTACCTCGCCCTCGACTCCCGCGACGACCTCGCCGGACTCGTGCTCGACGAGATGGCGCTCACCCGCCGGTGGGTGCTCTCGATCACCGGCGAGGAGAGCCTGCTCACGGGCCACCGCGTGCTCGGCCGTGCCGTGCGCCTGCGCACCCCGTACGTGAACGCGCTCTCGCTCCTGCAGCTGCGCGCACTGAAGGCGCTCCGCACCGACCCGGGCGGATCCGGGACGGAGCAGAACCAGCGGCTGCTCCTGCTCGCGGTCAACGGAGTCGCGGCGGGTCTGCAGAACACCGGCTGATCCCGGCTCGGAACGACGGAACCCCCGGCGGCCTCACGGCTGCCGGGGGTTCTCGTGCGTCTGCGGGCGCCTCCCGCCTGCGGAGCGGGTCGAGGCGCCGGGCGGATCAGGCCTGCGGGGCGGCGCCGGCCTCCTGAGCGGCCTTCGCCTCCTCGTACTGGCGGCGCACCTCGACCATGTCGAGGCCGCGGACCTGCTCGATCAGGTTGTCGAGCGCGGGGGCGGGCAGGGCGCCGGGCTGAGCCATCAGCGGGATGCCGTCGCGGTACACCACGAGGGTGGGGATGGAGGAGATGCCGTAGCTCGCGGCGAGCTGCTGCTGGTCCTCCGTGTCGACCTTCGCGAAGGTGATGTCGGCGTTCTTCTCGCTCGTGGCCTCGAAGACCGGAGCGAACTGCTTGCACGGGCCGCACCAGTCGGCCCAGAAGTCGATGAGGACGATGCCGTCGGCGATCGTCTGGTCGTGGGAGTCGAGGGTCATCGCAGTCGTAGCCATGGGGGATGCAACCGGGTGCCCCCGCGGCCTATTCCCGGGCGGGATCGAGGAGGTCGAGCAGCGACCTCGGACCGACCACGGCGGCCCCGAGCGCCTCGACGCGGGCGGCCAGTCCACGGTCGGCCGTCACGACGACCGCGGTCTCGAGCGCGCCGACCAGCTCGACGATCGCGTCGTCGCCCGAGCCGTCGGCCGCGTGGACCGTCAGCCGCTCCGTGAGAGCGCCCGCCTCCGGACGGGCGGCGCGCGCCACTCCCTCGAGCACCACGGCGATGCGCGGCCAGACCGTGTCGGCGTCGATCCCCAGGAGACGGCCGGGGACGCCGGCCTCCGCGAGGCGGGCCAGGGAGGCGAGGAGGCGCTCCGCGGCGCCGGCGCGGTCGCTCCACCAGCCGTCGGGGCGTGAGCCGACCACGTTGGCGGCGTCCACGACGAGCACCGGGATCGAGGAGCCGAGCGCGCGCAGACCCGGCCAGGCCGCTCCGAAGCCCGGGTGCAGCGGCAGGGAGTCGACCTCGTCGGGGGCGACCCAGCGCAGCTCGGTGCTCTCGGCGTCGCTGATGCGAGGAGTGAAGTGCTCGCGGGACTCGGCCAGGACGGTGGAGTAGCTCCACGGTCCGATCACGACGACGCTGGAGAGCACGGGCCGGATCAGGTCGGCGGGGACGCCCGCCTCCTCCTCCGACTCCCGGAGGGCCGCCTCGAAGGCCGTCTCCTCGGGGTGACGGGCGCCGCCGGGCAGCCCCCAGGTGTCCCCGAAGTGGCTCCAGCTGACGCGGTGCTGGAGCAGGACGCGTCCCGACGGATCGCGCAGGAGGAGGCCGGCGGCGCCGAAGCGCCCCCAGAAGCGGCGTCCGTCGCCGATCTCGACCCAGCCGTCGCCGAGCGACGCGTCGAAGGGGTGGCGCGGGAGCACGGCGTCCGCGCCGGGGTCCTCGCTGGTCATGCCCTCCAGCCTCCCACACCGCGCCCGCCGCGCCCGACCCCGACGGGCTGGCAGAATCGTACGATGCGCCGCTCGAGACCCCTCCGCCTCGCGACGCTCGCCTGGCTCGCGCTGATCGCCCTGATCACGCTGACGCCCGCGCCCTACCCGGCCGGGGAGCCCAACGCGCTGATCCGCGGGATCATCGCCTTCCTCGCTTCCACGCCGCTCACCGGCTGGTTCGACTTCGACGTGGCGGAGTTCACCGCGAACGTGCTGCTCTTCGTGCCGCTCGGTGCGCTGATCGCCGCGCAGCTGCCGGCGGTTCGCCGCCTGTGGGCCGCCGTCATCGGGCTCGCCGTGTCGGCGGCCGTCGAGACAGCGCAGCTGCTGTGGCTGCCGACCCGCGTCTCCGACGTGCAGGACCTCGTCTCGAACGGCAGCGGCTCCCTGATCGGCGCCCTGCTGACGATCGCGCTGCTCCGCTTCTCCCCCCGCCGCCGCTCCCGGAAGGACCGCACCGCCCATGCCCGCTGAGACCCTCGTCGTCCTCGACCGACCCTCCCTCGACGCCGAGGCGCACTCGCCGGGAGGACCCGCGCACCGCATCGATCCGAGCGGGCGCGGCGATCTGGACGTCACCGACCTCGGCTTCACCCGCGGCGACGGCGTGTTCGAGACGATCAACCTGGTCGACGGACGGCTGCAGGCGCTCGACGCGCACCTGGACCGCTTCGAGCGCTCGGCCCGGATGCTCGACCTGCCCCGGCCGGACCGGCCCGCCTGGCTCGAGGCGATCGGAGCGGCGGTGGCCGCGCACCCGCCCGTCGCCGAGGCGATGGTGAAGACGATCCTGACCCGCGGCGTCGAGGGCGGCGGGCGGCCCACCGGCGTCGTCTTCGTCCAGACCAGCCCGGACTTCGGCCCGGCCCGCCGCGACGGCGTGCGCGTAGTGCTGCTGGACCGCGGGCTGCGCTCGGACGTGCAGTCGACGTCCCCCTGGCTGCTCGCCGGCGCGAAGACGCTCTCGTACGCGGTGAACCGTGCGGCCGTGCGGGAGGCTGCCCGGCGCGGTGCCGACGACGCCCTGTTCGTGTCGAGCGACGGCTACCTGCTCGAGGGGCCGACCTCGAACCTCGTGCTGCTGACGGGCGGGGAGCTCGTGACTCCTCCGCCGAGCCTCGGGCTGCTGCCCGGCACCACGCAGGCCGACCTGTTCGCGCTCGCGCCGGGCCTCGGACTCGGGACGGCGGTGCGTCCGCTGCGCTCGGGCGATCTGGAGGCGGCGGACGCGGCGTGGCTGGTCTCGAGCGCGCGCAACGCCGCTCCCGTCCGCGCCGTCGACGGGACCGACCGCCGCGTCGACGCCGACCTCTCGGCCCGGATCAACGCCGCGCTGCTCGCCCGCTGAGACTCCGATCCTCCCCGTGGGACGCCCCGCGCCGAGCGCGGACGGCGTCCCGGAGGAGAGAGGGCTCAGGAGAGGCCGTCGACGTCCGCGGGGCCGCGGCTGATCAGTCCGCCGCGGACGTGCTCGACGGTGGGGTCGAGCTGCACCGGATCGCGCTCGTCCGCCGCCTCGTCGTTGATCACGGCCGAGACGATGCCGCGCCAGTCGGTGCCCTCGGCCACGGCGTCCTCGGAGCCGACGCGGCGCGTGACGAACACGGCCTCCGACTCCTCGCCCGCGTGCGAGATGACGGCGAGGACGCCGACGGTGCGACCGCCCGGGTGCTCGATCCGCCACTCCTCGTGCCCGGACGGGACGAGCGAGAACTCCAGGCCCGCGTGCGGGAAGCCGGTGGGGCGCAGCTCGGACGGGGATCCGCTCTGCGGAGGCGCGCCGCGGGTGGGGACCCCGGTGCCCTCGCCGCTCGTCGTGCTCATGCCGACGTCGCCGCGGGTTCCGCCGGCTCCGGAGCTGTCGTTCGCCGCGACCATGCGGTCGTCGCCGCTCCGCAGCGCGTCGTCCGCTCCGGTGTAGATGCTGTCGTCTCGGTTCATGGGAACCTCCTTGTCGGCGGCCAGTGTAGGACCGCGGGGTGGGTGGCGAGCGGGCGCCGTTCGTAGACTGGGGGGATGCAGATCCCGGTGACCGGTGCCGTGCGGGTGGACGCGTGGCTCTGGGCGGTGCGCATCTACAAGACGCGCTCCGCCGCGACGACCGCGGCCCGGGCCGGCCACATCCGCGTCAACGGCGAGCGGGCCAAGGCGGCGCAGACCGTGCGGGTGGGCGATGAGGTCCGCGCCCGGATCGGCGGCTTCGACCGGGAGCTGATCGTCCGCGGACTCGTGGTCAAGCGGGTCGGTGCGCCGGTGGCCGCCGAGTGCATGGAGGACCGGACGCCCCCGCCGCCACCCCGGGAGTCCGCGCCGGGCGTGATCGTCCGTGACCGCGGAGCGGGCCGCCCGACCAAGCGCGACCGGCGCGACATCGAGCGCCTCCGCGGATTCTGACCGCGCGACCCGCCGGCGGCCTCAGGGGGCGAGTGCGCGCAGGCGCTCCAGGAGCCCCTCCGCCGCCTCGTCGAGGAACCGCTGCTGCAGCTCGTCGCCGACCTGGACGAGGGCGATGTCGGTGAAGCCCGCCTCGATGTAGGGCACGAAGCTCTGGGCGAGCTCGTCGAGATCGGGGCCGCAGGCGATCTGCTCGGCGACGTCCTCAAGGCGCACGAACTGGCTCGCTCCGGCGAAGCCGGCGGGGGTCGGCAGATCGGAGTTGACCGCCCAGCCGCCGGCGAACCAGCGGAACTGCTCGTGGGCCAGCGCCACTCCCTGCTCCTTGTCCGGCGCCCAGCAGATCGGGATCTGGCCGATCGTGCGCGAGGGGGCGGCGTCCGCACCGCGGACCGCGGTCCACTGCGAGATCAGCTCGGCGTCGGGCTCGGTCGTGATGAGGTGGTCGCCGATCGGCGCGAAGCGGGCGATCGACTTCTCCCCCGAGACCGCCAGGCCGATCTCGACCGGCGTGTCCGGCAGGTCCCAGATGCGGGCGGAGTCGACGCGGAAGTACTCGCCCTCCCAGGTCACCAGCTCGCCGGTGTGCAGCTCGCGGATGAGGTGGACGGCCTCCTCGAGCATGTCCTGGCGCACGGCGACCGAGGGCCAGCCCTCGCCGACGACGTGCTCGTTGAGGTTCTCGCCCGAGCCGAGGCCGAGCGTGAAGCGGTCGTCGGAGAGGATCGCGAGCGTCGCGGCCTTCTGAGCCACCACGGCCGGGTGGTAGCGGATGGTCGGCGCGGTGACGTAGGTCGTGAGGTCGATGGTCGACGTGGCCTGCGCGACCGCTCCGAGCAGCGTCCAGGCGTAGGAGGCGTGCCCCTGCTC
Organism: Rathayibacter sp. AY1C1; assembly: GCF_002932105.1. NCBI lineage: Bacteria > Bacillati > Actinomycetota > Actinomycetes > Micrococcales > Microbacteriaceae > Rathayibacter > Rathayibacter sp. AY1C1. Next base: position 50,580 of record NZ_PSWH01000027.1, read on the forward strand.
GGTCAGCCACGGCGAGTAGTGGTCGCTCGAGACCGCGAACTCGAAGCCGAGCCTCTCGGCGTCGACCGCGTAGCCCACCAGCTGCTTGGGTCCGCTCTGCTCGGTCATCAGGGTGTATCCGAATCGCACCATGGTCCGTCCTCGTTCCGCTCGTCGTGGGATGCCCGGGGGCACGTCCCATGGTGGGCGGGGCGCCGGATGCGCGCTAACCCCTTGCCCCGGTCGCGAGCGGCGGCTAGCGCGGCGTCAGACGAAGCGGATGCGGTTCTGCACGCGGGTGCGGACCTCGAACGACTCGCCGTACCCGCCGAGCCGCGGGTCGTCCGTGCCGGAGCGCAGCAGCTGCGGCAGCAGCGAGCGGCGGATGACGACGGCGCCCTGGTGCCTGCCGCGCTCGACCTGCTCGAACGGCTGCTCCAGCGCGTCGTCCGGCACGACCACGACGCTCGTCGAGAAGCGGACGCCCAGCTCGCGGCCGAGACGGCGCGCGGCCTTCGCGAGCGAGGCGATCGGCTTCTCGTCCTCGGCGATCCCGGGGCCCTCGAGCTCGCCCTTCCTCAGACGGACCGGGTCGCCCCAGTCGGCGGAGGTCAGCGCGAGCAGGCCGGCCGGCCCGAGCACGAGGTGGTCGATCTTGAGCCCGCCGTCGCCGACCGCGACGTCGTTCCAGATCGTGTAGGCGATGCCGAGCGCGCCGACGAGCGCGGCCGTCGCCTCCTCGGCCTGAGCCTTCGCGAGCCAGGAGCGGACCTCGCGAGGAGCGGAGCGGACGATCGCCGGGTCGAAGGGGTCCTCGGTCTCGACGCCGCGGCCGAGCCACTCGCGCACCAGGCGCAGGTAGTACTCGCGCGCCGCGCCTCCCGGGTGACCGTAGGAGCGGGCGCGCACGGCCGAGGCGGTCTGCGGGCGCGGTGAGCCGGTGTACGGCGACTGCGGGGAGGACCTCCCGGGGGCGGGAGCGCCTCGGTCGTAGTCGCCGCGGGCGGAGGCGCTGCCGATCCGCTCCCAGGCGAGCTGCACCGCGTGGAACGACGCGGCGTCGCCTCCCGTGTCCGGATGGGTCTCGCGGAGGCGGAGCCGGTACGCCCGGCGGAGCTCGTCGTCGGACGCGGTGGCGGCGACGCCCAGCACCTCGTAGGGGGTGCGGGCGGCGTGGCTGTCGGGCATGTGCTTCCGGGACTGTCTC
>NZ_PSWH01000028.1:0-50977 GCF_002932105.1 Rathayibacter sp. AY1C1
GGTGAGGCCGGTCAGGGTGGCGTTGCGTCCGTTGCCCGAGATGTCGAGCAGGGCCGAGCCCGCGTCCGACACGTCGTAGTGCCCGCCGCGCCCCCCCTCCGCTCCCGTCTCGCCCCCTCGGAGCCGCCCGCCCGCAGCCCCCGCCGGTACCCGCGAGCCCCGCGCAGCCGCCGGACTCCGACTCTCCGCGTCAGCCGTCCCAGCCGCCGGGGAGGTCGCGGACCACCCGCCAGCGCGGGTCGAGCTGCGTCGCCGCCCCTCCGTTCCACGCGCGGCTGTGGAACCACGGCGCGATCACGTCGGCGCCGCCGTGCACGTGGTCGCCGAGATGCGCGCCCCAGTACGAGAAGGTCGAGTTCGTCAGCACCAGGCGGCGGGACGCGGCCAGCAGGGCGAGCTGCTGCGGCACCGGCGTCCCCGCCCCCGGGAAGCGCACCTCGAGGCCCTCGAGGACGCGGGCCAGCTTCACCCGGCACCAGTCGAGGTCGTCCGACACGATCAGGACGCTGCGCACGGGCTCCCGCTCGCGGGCCAGGGCGAGCGCCGCGTCGACGTACTCGACCACGTCGAAGGAGTAGCGGCCGCGGAAGGCCGGGACGCTGTAGTAGTCGCCGCGCCGGATGTTCACGGTGAGGTCCGCCTCCGGTCGCGCCGCCGCCGCCAGAGCGGTGAAGGGGCCGCCGGGCGGGAGCAGCATCGTCGCGACGAAGTCCGCCAGCTCGTCCGCTGTGAACTCCACGCCGAGCTCCTGGTGGACGCTCCCGAGCTCGCGGGGGCTGAAGAACGACATCTCCGCCGGGGGCACCACGAGCTCCTCGAGGACCCGCGGGAAGACCTCCGCCCACTCCGCGGTCCTCCGCGTCGCGCGCACCGCGGTCGGCACCCCGCGGCTCCGACGGGCGTGGGCCTGCAGCCAGAAGTAGGCGAGGTTCCCGATCCCGAACGACTCGCCGGGCAGCAGCATCGTCGTGCCCTTTCGGCGGAGGGGCGCCAGCAGTGCCGAGCGGACGTCGCCGAGCGTCACCACCGCGGGCCTCCCCCGCTCACGAGAGCTCTCCGAGCGCCACGAGCTGGGCGAAGCCGGGGTGCGCGGCCCGCACCTCCTCGAAGGTGCCGGCCCCCTCGATCCGGCCGCCGTCGAGGAAGAGCAGCCGGTCGGCGCCGCGCACGGTCGAGAGCCGGTGGGCGACCACGAGGACGGTCATGCTGCCGTGCAGCTCGGCGACGGCCCGCGAGATCTCGTGCTCCGTGCGGTTGTCGAGCGCCGAGGTCGCCTCGTCGAGGACGAGGACCGAGGGGCGCCGGTACAGCGCCCGGGCGAGGCCGAGCCGCTGGCGCTGGCCGCCGGAGAGGCGGACGCCGCGCTCGCCCACGCGGGTGTCCAGACCCTGCGGCAGCCCGCCGACGAACTCCTCGAGCTGCGCCGTCCGCAGCACCTCGCGCACGCGCTCGTGGTCGACCTCGGCCGCCGGCACCCCGAAGGCGACGTTCGCGGCGACGGTCGCGTCCAGGAGGAACACGTCCTGCGGCACCACGCCGAGCCCCGCGTACCAGGCCGCCGGGTCCTCGTCGATCGGCCGCCCGCCGCAGAGGATCCGACCGCTCGTGGGCGGGAGCAGGCCGAGGACCAGGTCGAGGAGGGTGCTCTTGCCGGCGCCGCTGGATCCGACGAAGGCGGTCGTGGCGTTCCGCTGGATCACCAGCGAGACGTCCCGCACCACGTCCACGTCGGAGTCGGCGTAGCGGTACGTGACGTGCTCGAGCGCGATGTCGCCGGAGTAGCGGCCGCCCGGCCCGGGCGTCTCGTCGTGCGCCCCCTCGGAGGCGAGCTCCTCGGCCGCCTCGGAGACGATCCGCAGCCCCGCCTGCCCGCTGCGCACGATCGCGAACGTGGCCGAGACGCGGTTGAGCGTCGGCAGGGCGCGGAGGGAGGCGGCCGCGAAGACGCCCAGGACGGAGAGCGCCTCGGCGCCGGAGCCGGTGGCGACGAGGATCCCCGAGACGCCCACGACGGCGACGACGAAGCCGATCTCGAGCAGGTACTTCGGCAGCTCCGAGACGAGCGAGAGGGAGCGCAGAGCCTGGGCGCTGCGGCGCTTGGCCCCGCTGAAGCCGGCGACCAGGCTCGCCGCGCTCGACGTGAGGCGCGCCTCGCGGAACCCGTCGAGCGAGGGGAGCAGGAACTGCCACGACTCCAGCGCCGCCTCCGCCATCTCCTCGCCGATCCGGCCCTGCCGCCGCCGCAGGAGGGCCTGGACGCCGCCGAGCAGCACCGCGAAGAAGACGGCCGCGAACAGGGTCGCGACCGGCGAGGCGACCAGCAGGATCGCCACGATCGCGACGAGCACCAGCAGGTCGGAGGCGATGCCGATCACGCCGAGCAGCACGCCGGCCGCCTGCGCGCTGGCGTCGTTGATGGTCCGGTACACCTCGGCGAGGCGCCGGGAGCGGTGGACGGCGTAGGGCGCGAGGACGTACCGCCGCAGCAGCTCCGTCGCAGCGTCGGCCGAGATCCGCGTGGTGCGGCCGAGCAGCCACCACCGGAAGACGATCGTCCCGGCGCTCTTGAGCACGAAGACGACCGCGACGAAGCCGGCGATGATCGGGAGGAGGGTCTGGACGTCCGTCGAGCCGAGGACGCCGGAGAGGACTCCGAGCGCGCCCGTGGTGGTGTCGGTCCCGGTGAGCAGCGCCATGAGCGGCACCATCGCGGCGACGCCCAGGGTGTCGAGGACCGCGAGCGCGAGGGAGCCCGCGACGGCGGCGGTGATCCACCCCGGAGAGGCGGCGCCGGCCAGCGAGAGGAGGGTGCGCAGCCCCGGTCGCAGGGACCCGCCGCTCACGCCGCCACCCCCTCGTACACGGCGGCGATCCCGCCGCACATGGCGGAGACGTCCCGCACGGCACGAGGAGCCGCGGCCCTCGACGCCTGCCGCTCCAGCGCCGCGGCCACCGCCTCCGGGTCGTCGGCGTCGACCAGCGAGTCCCGCTCGACGATCTCGGGGTTCCCGCCCACCGCGGAGGCGACCACGCCGATCCCGCGGGCGGCCGCATCGAGCAGCGTGTAGGAGCAGTTCTCCCAGACCGAGAGCTGGGCGACGACGTCCGCCGCGGCGAGCGCCGCCTCCGGATCGGCGAAGCCGGGGAAGGACACCGCGTCGCCGAGGCCGAGCCGCTCGGCCCGGGCGCGCAGGGCGCCGTCGAGCGGTCCCTCGCCCGCGACGGTCAGCGTGGCGCCGGGGACGCGCCGGTGCAGCACCGCGAAGGCCTCGAGCAGCGCGTCCAGGCGCTTCTCCGGCGCCAGGCGCGCGAGCGAGAGGACCCGGAGGGAGCCCGGCTCCCCCGGCTCGCGGTCGCGGGGCGCGGCGTCGACTCCGTTCAGCACGACCTGCACCGGCAGGCTCGGCCGCCACTTCTCGATCATGGTGCGGCGGGTGGCCTCCGAGACGGCGATCGCGCCGTGGAACGACTGCAGCCGCGCGTGGTGCGCCGCCGCGGTCGTCCGCGCCCGCAGTGCGGTGCGGTGGTAGACGTCGGGCCCGGCGATGCCGTGCTCCGTCGTGACGCGGCGGACCCCGCGGGGCAGCGGGGTCGCCGCGGTCACGAGGTCGGCGTGGGCGAGGTGGGAGTGGACGACCGCCGGGCGGAGAGCCGCCGCGGTCGCGCGCAGGGTCGCCACGGAGGCGGCGGCGCCGGCGGACGCTCCGAAGCGCCCGGTCGTCACGGCCGAGCCCTGCTCCCGCAGCCGCTCGGCGAGTGCTCCCTCCGGGCAGAGCACGACGAGGCGGTGGCCGGGGATCCCGTGCCGAGCGGCGTCGAGGACGTGGCGGGCCACCCCGCCGAACTCGCCGACCGGCACCGCCCAGAGCGCGAGCGGGGTCACAGCCACTCCTCCAGCCGCTCGAGCGCGGTCCAGAAGCCCTCGCCGCTGTTCACGTGCCCCTGCCAGATCTCGGGGATGAACGGCACCCCGGGCGCCAGCTCGTCGAGCGACGCCGCGAAGTCCGGCCAGTCGATCTCGCCCTCGCCGATCTGCACCCCCTCGCCGTCGACACCCGTCGCGTCGACGAGGTGCAGGTGCGCGCTGAGCGGAGCGAGCAGCGTCACCGCCTCCGAGAAGGCGAGCCCGAGGTGGTTCGCTGCGAGCTTGGTGTGCGAGGCGTCGAGGCAGAGCGGCGTGCCGGTCGCGGCCGCGAACTCGGCGGTGTCGCGCGGGTCCACGAAGAGGTTGTGGAACTGCTGCCCGCCCATGAGCCACGGGTAGGGCGGGAGGGTCTGCGCCAGCACGCGGACGCCGCTCGCGTCGATCCGCTCGAGGGCGTCGGCGACGCGCTCGTAGAGGGGAGCGCGCTGATCCGGAGCCACGTGCGCGTGCCGGGTGAAGCCGCCCATCGTGACGACCATCATCGGGTCCTCCTCCTGGCGGAACCAGCGCGCGAGGCTCCGGGTGGTCTCGACGGTGCGCTGCACCTCCGCGATCGAGCGCTCCCACACGTCATCGTCGAAGGAGGCGAGGTCGACGAGGAAGTCGCCCGCGAACAGGTCCGGCAGGTGGGTGGTGAAGCCGGAGTCGAGGCGGCGGGTGAACACGTCGTCCGGCTCGATCTCGAGGTCGCGGTACGAGAAGTGGAACTCGAGGAAGTCGGCGTTCGACTCCGCGGCGAGCGCCGCGTGGTCGTGGTACCGCACCGGCAGGCCCCAGGGGCGGCGGAACCGGAACGGCCGACCGGACGGCGTGCTCTCGCGCAGATCGCCGGCGAAGAAGAACCCGCCCTCCTCGACGTCGCGGTGGAGGGCGCGGCCGAGCAGCTGCGGCAGCTCGTTGGGCTGGAGGCCCCGGCCGGGGCTGCGGACGACGACGTCGGCGGCGCGCACCACGTCCCCGATCGAGAGGTCGCGGGAGGCGACCAGCGACTTCGCGAGCGAGACGCGGTTCATCGACTCCCCCGTCGAGACCGATCGGGCGTCGCGCGTGCCGAGCGAGTCCTCGATGTCGCGGATCTCGCCGACCATGCGGCGGAACTCGTCCGGGAGCAGGGACACCGTGTGGTCGTTGCCCTCCATCCCCCGGTCGACCGTGAAGTGCTTCTCGACGATGCGGGCCCCGCGGGCGACCGCGGCGACGGGGACGTGCCAGCCCCGCTCGTGGCCGGAGTAGCCGACGACGCCGCCGCCGATCTCGGCGAGCCGGTCGAGGTAGGCGAGGTTGAGGTCGCGGTAGGGCGCCGGGTACGTCGACTGGGTGTGCAGCAGGGCGAAGGAGGTGCCGAGCGAGCGCAGCAGCGCGACCGACTCGAGGATCTCGGACTCGCGGGACATCCCGGTGCTGAGCAGCAGGGGCAGCCCCCGGGTGCCGGCGTCCTCGATCAGGCCGTGGTTGGTGAGGTCCGCCGAGGCGATCTTGAGGCCCGGGATCCCGTAGTCGACGAGGGCCTGCACGCTCGGGGCGTCCCACGGGGTGCAGAGGACGTCGATCCCGGCCTCGGCCGCGTGGTCGAAGACCCGGAGGAGCGGCTCGGCGGGCAGCGAGAAGCGGCGCAGGAGGTCGATCGTGTACTGGGCGCCGAGGTCCTCCCCCGCGGTGGCCCCGCCGGCGCGCCGGTAGAGGGAGTCGAGGTCGCGCAGCTGGAACTTCACCGCGTCGGCGCCCGCCTCGACCGCGAGGTCGACCAGCCGCCGCGCCAGATCGACCGAGCCGTTGTGGTTGTTGCCGATCTCCGCGATCAGGAAGGCCGGGTGGCCGTCGCCCACCTCGTGGCGGCCGATCCGCAGCGCCCGGTCGCCCTCGACCGCGATCGCGACGAGGTGCCCGCGATCGTCGACGAGCGGGAGGTGGCTGATCCCGTCGCGGCCGAGCCGGGCGGCGATCGCGGTGGCCGGCTCGTCCGCTCCCGCCGTGCGGACGGCGGTGTTCGCGACGGCGAGGGCCGGGACGTCGAGGGAGGCCGTCGGGTTCGCGATGATCCAGCGGCGGAAGTCGCCGTCGGACACCGACCCGCGGAGGATCCCGTGCCCGTCGACGCAGAAGACGATCCGCTGCTTGTTCGCGTTGATCTTGGCCAGCGCGGTGAGCACCGGGTCCTCGGCGAAGACGATGAACGGGGCGAGGTGCCGGTCGATGATCATGCGCCGCCTCCCGCCGACAGGCCGAGGAGGGTCTGCTCGACCACCGCGAGGTCCGCCTCGGTGTCGATGTCCCCGCCCTCCGCCTCGTCCATGACGAACAGGCCGACCCGGCCGCCGATCCGGTTGCGCTCGCGCTCGTAGACCTCGGTGCGGGTGAGGTAGAGGGACCCGGTCTCCCGGTAGAAGAAGTCGGCCTCGGCGAGGTCCTGGCGCCGCGGCCGGGCCGTGACGTCGTACTGCGGCACGGAGGCGCCCTCCTGCAGCCGCCAGAGGAACGGCGTCTGCGGGACGACGCCCACCAGCGAGTCGACCCCCGTCGAGGCGAACTGCTCGAGCGCGCGGGCGAGGGTGCCCGGGAGCCGGATCGGCGAGGTCGCCTGGAGGAGCATCACCGCGTCCGGGCGGCGGCCCAGCGCGGCCCGGTGCTCGATCGCGTGGAGCACGACGGGCTCGGTCGCCGTCTCGTCGCGCGCCAGCTCGGCGGGCCGGAGGAACGGCACGTCCGCTCCCGCCCCCTCCGCGATCGCGGCCAGCTCGGGGTCGTCGGTCGACACGAGCACGTCGAGACCGGCGGCGAGCGCCTGCTCGATGCTCCAGACCACCAGCGGGCGGCCCGCGACGGGGCGGGCGTTCTTGCGCGGGACGCCCTTCGAGCCCCCGCGCACGGGGATGACGCAGAGAACGGTCACGGGGTGCCTCCTTCGGCGATGGCGAGTGCCCGGCGGGCGACGGCGACGGCCGGCTCGACGGACGGGACGGGCGGAGCCGCGGTCGGCGTCTGCCCGCCCCAGCGCGCGAGCCGGTACCGGCTCCAGAACTCGAGCACCCAGGCGGGCGGGTCCTCGCAGACGACCCACGCGGGGATCCCGGCGGCCGCGGCCTCGAGGACCCCGGTCGAGAAGATCGAGGCGACCGGCCGGGCCTGCGCGGCGAGGTCGCCGCCGCGGAGCACCCGGATGCCGCGGCGCTCCCACCGCGCGTGCTGCCAGCGCGAGCGGCGGTCGACCTCGGCGGGGTGGGGGCGGTAGTCGGCGCCCGCCTCGCGGCAGAAGCGGGAGGCGGTGGCCGCGGCCGTCCGCCGGGGCAGCTCCGCGCCGTGCAGCTGGCCGAGGAACAGGGGCCGCTCCTCGAGCCGCTCGGGGCGCGGGCGGCGCGACGCGGTCCAGAGCAGCTGGCTGCCGACGACCTCGGTCTCCACGTCGCTGCGGCCGGAGGTCCAGAAGGCCGCGTCCTCCTCCGAGAACGCCAGCAGCGTCGCTCCGGGCGGGAGCGGCGGGGCGGAGGGGGTGAGCAGGCCGTGCTGCACGACCAGGAAGCGGGCGCCGAGGATTCCGGACCAGCGGTGGGCGGCCGCTCCCGCCGCGAGGAAGTGGCCGGTGGCGATCACGGCGCGGAGGCCCCGCAGCTCGGCGGGCGGGTCCGCCTCCGGGTCGACCGGGTGCGCCCTCCAGCGGCCCGGCAGCAGCCCGGACAGCGCGTCGCCGGCTCCGGAGGGAGCGAGGACCGCCGCCGGAGCCCCGCCGAGAGGAGCGAGCGAGGCCGCGGTCGAAGCGAGGGCGCTCGCCGTCGACGCCTCCACCGCGAGCAGGACCGCGGGCCGGTCGCCGCGCACGTGCAGCACCAGGCGGGTCGGCTCGGAGCCCCGCAGCGCCGCCCGGGCGGTGCGCAGCGGGTCGCGGCCGCGCTGCCAGCGGCGCCAGGCCTCCAGGTCGGTCGGGTGCGTCAGCGCCACAGGGCCCTCACCTCCCGCATCCGGTGCACGAAGGTGTGCTCGGCGCCGGTGCGGCGCGCGCCCGCCTCGCGGATGCGCCGCGCCCACGAGGGGTCCGCGCCCGCCCGCCGCACGTGCTCGACGAGCTGGTCGCGCTCCTCGAAGACGAGCACCTCGCTGCCCACCTCGTAGAACTCCGCCACCTCGGGCCGGTCGATCAGGGTCAGCGCCCCGACGCCCGGCGCCTCGAAGGCGCGCATCGAGAGCCCGCCGTGGCCCGCGCCGTGCAGCGCCAGGGTCGCGGTCGAGCCGGCCATCACTCCGTAGTAGCCCGCCCGCGGGACGTCGCGGCGGGCGGGGACGCCGGCCGAGCGCCAGCGGCCGGTGCGCGCCACGTCCCAGGGATGGCGCGACCACTGCCGCCCGTACGCCTCGACCGCGACCCCACCGGCCGCGAGCTCCCGCAGCACGCGCTCGCGCTCGGGGTAGCGGGCGCCGACGAAGGTCACCGCGGAGGAGGGGCGGGGGCGGAAGGAGAGGAGGGAGTCGAAGGCGTCGGGCAGGTGCCCGGCCGGAACCCCCGCGCGGACGAGCTCGGCGACGTCGGCGACGGAGTAGCTGACGATCGACACCGCCTCCCCGGCGAGGGAGCGCAGACGGTCGACGGGGTGCCCCATGTTGCGGAGCTCGTCGTAGAGCCAGAGCACCACGGGGACGCCGGCGCGGCCGATCTCCTCCCACCAGGCGTCGCCGAGGGAGTCGCCCTTCACCACGAGGACGGCCCGGGGCCGGACGGCCCGCAGCGCCGCGATCGCGCGGTCGGTCTCGGCGCGCATCGACGAGCGCCGGAGCCGGCCCCCGGGGAGCCGGTGGCCGAGTGCGTCGCGCACGTGGCCCAGCCCGGTCGCGGCGTCGTAGCGGTGGACGACCACGTCGTCGCCCAGGTGGGCCAGCGCCGATTCGAGCGCCTCCCAGTAGCCGTGGAAGACCGGGCTCACCACGAGCACGGGCCCGCTCACCGGGACGCCGCCTCGGCGGCGGCGACGAGCCGGAGCTCGCGCCGGAGGACGGCCAGCGGGCGCACGTCGCTGCCGGCGGCGGCACGCACCGCGTTGGCGGCGAGGTTCACGGCGGAGGCGGCGCGCAGGGCCGCGGCGAGGGCGGCGGGGCGCCCGCCCCACTTGCGGGCGTAGCGCAGGCGCGAGGCGACCAGCCAGATCAGCCGGCGCGCGGGGTCGGAGGAGCCGCCTCCCGTGTGCTCGGCGACGACGGAGCCGGCGAAGACCGAGGGCACGCCGCGCTCGCGCAGCCGGCGCTGGAGGTCGACCTCCTCGCAGTTCATGTGGAAGGACTCGTCGAACCCGCCGACCGCGCGGAACTCGGCCACCGGCAGCAGCATCACGGCGCCCACCACCCAGTCCACCGGCACCGTCGCGCCCGGGGCGCACCGGGTGTCGTGGCCGACGGCGGCGTGCAGCCGCGGGCGCCAGCGCGCGAGCGGAGTGAGCCACTCCACGACGTAGTGGCGCAGCCGCGGGAAGCGCCGGCCGACCCACTGCCGCTCCCCGCCCGCGTCGACGAGGTCCGGAGCGACGACCGCGGGCAGCCACGGCCGTCCCGCCTCGAGCAGGTCGCGGAGGAAGGAGGGTCCGACGACGAGGTCGCTGTTGAGCACCAGGAGCAGCGGGTGGCGCGCCCGGGCGGCGCCCGTGTTCACCGCGGCGCCGAAGCCGCCGTTCCGCTCGCGCCGCACGACCTCCACTCCGTCGATCCCGGCCGGGAACGGGACCGGGGAGGCGTCGTCGACGACGACGATCTCGAGGGCGGGGGGCGACTCCTGGCTGCGGAGCCGCTCGACGAGGGCGAGCGCGGGCGCGGGGTCGCCGTAGTGCGGGATCACGACGCTCACCCCCTCGGCGGTCACCTCGCGACCGTCTCGGCGGCGCGGTCCCGGCGGAGCGAGCGGCGGGTGCTCCGGACGGTGGCGGCCGGGGGCTCCGCGCCGACGGGCAGAGCACCGAGAGCGGGGAGGATCACCCGGAGCAGGGCGTCGATGTCCTCGACGGCCGCCGCGGCGACGTCCGGTCCGCGCCCGAACGGGTCGGCGAAGTCGTCCTCGGCGCCGTAGGGGGCGGTGTCGTCGGCGAGCAGCCGCAGGAGCGGGACGCCGGGGGCGGCTCCCGCCAGCCGCGCCGCCCGGCGGACCGTGGTGGTGCGGCGCGCGGCGGCCGGGAAGTGGCGGGTGACCCACTCCCGCTGGCCCGCCTCGAACACCAGCACGGGATCGGTGCCGGCGAGCATCCGGCCGTCGGCCTGGCGCGCGCGGTGCCCGGCCGTGGAGAGTCCGCGGGCCCGCAGCGCATCGCTGAGCTCGGGGTCGAGCCCGCGGCCGGCCTCCGCGTGCGTTCCCGCGCTCTCGACCCGCCAGTCGGAGCCGGCGCCGAGCAGGCGCGCCGCGATCAGCTCGGCCGAGGGCGACCGGGCCACGTTCGCATGGCAGAGCAGGAGCAGGCGCCCGCTCATCGAGCCGCCCGGCGGGACGTCTGCGGAGGCAGGGCCCGCGACTCCACCGGGGCGAGCTCGGACCGGCGCGGTGCCGCCGCCGCGCGCTTGCGCCCCGTCGCCGGCTGCGGCTCGGCGTAGTACGCGTTCTTGCGGTCGTAGTAGTAGTACCCGGTGTCGCCGTCACGGGCGGTGACCATGTTGAGCACGGTGCCGAGCACGCGGGCGCGGACCTGCTGGACGATCCGCCGGGCGGCGACCACCTCGGGCCGGTGCGTCTGGTTCGAGGCGACGACGAAGACGACGCCGTCGACGACGGTCGCGACGATGGAGGCGTCGGTGACGGGCAGCACGGGCGGCGCGTCGATGATGACGAAGTAGTCCTTCGAGAGGCGCGCGACCAGGGCGCGCATCGCCTCGGAGCCGAGCATCTCGGACGGGTTCGGCGGGATGTGCCCGGCCGGGAGGGCGTAGAGGCCCGCGGTGCCGGTGGGGCGGATCGCGTCGTCCACAGGGATCTGGTGGCTGAGGACCTCGCTGAGGCCGATGGCGCCGTCGATGTCCAGCATCCGCGCCACGGAGGGCCGGCGGAGGTCCGCGTCGACCAGGAGGGTGCGCTGCCCGGACTCCGCGGTGACGCGGGCCAGTCCGGCGGCGATCGTGGACTTGCCCTCGGCCTGGTTGGCGCTGGTGATCACGACGCTGCGCGTCTCCTCGTCGACGCTGGAGAAGCGCAGGCCCGTCCGGAGCGAGCGGAACGCCTCCGCGGTGAGCGCGTCGGTGCCGCGGCGGCCGCCGGTCCGGCCCGGGCGTCCGGCCTTGGGGATGCGCCCGAGGACGCCGACGCCGAAGAGCTCGGTGAGGTCGTCGACGGTCCGCACGCGGATGTCGAGGGCCCGGCGGAGGAAGGCGAGACCGAAGCCGAGCACCAGGCCGCCCAGGGCGCCGAGCAGGATGTTCCGCACCCAGTCGGGGCTCGTCGGGGCGGCGGGCGGCTCCGCGTTCTCGAGCGGGACGACGGTGATCTGCGGTGTGCGGTCGGCGGTGGACTGCGTCTCGATGTCGGTGATGACGGCCGCCAGCGCCGCGAGCGCCCCGTTGGCCAGGGCTGCGGCGTTCTGCGCGGTCCCGGCCGCGGCGGTGACCTCGATCAGGGTGCTGCCCGGAGCGACCCTCGCGGTGAGGCGGCCGCTCAGGGCCTCTCCGCCGGGGTTCGCCTCCGGGTCGGCCTCGATCCGCTCGGAGACGGCGCTGCTCGAGATCAGCGGCAGGTAGGCGTTCGCCCGGGTCACCGCGGTCTGCGACCCGCTGATCGCATCGGCCGAGCTGCCGTCGCTCGCGGCGATCACGAATCCGGCCGAGCTCGACTCGTAGACCTTCGGAGTGAGGAACGAGAAGGCGGCCATCGCCAGAGCTCCGACGAGCACGGCGCCCACGAGGGTCCGCCAGTTCCGCCGGATGAATGCGATGAGATCGACGACAGTCACTGCGCACCTTTCTGCGTGCCGCGCATGCGCCGCACGACGATGCTGAGGTGTCGGTCACGCTAGCAATGCGGAGCGCCTTTCCCTAGGCGGTCCCCGACCCCTCGGGAGGCCCTTTCTGCGAGGATGACGACATGTCCGCGCCAGGGGGAGAGATCGTCGTCGAGAGGCGTTCCCCGCTCGTTCACGAGGCCTTTCCGATAGCACATTCCGCTCGGATACTCGATGCCGTCCTGATGGGCCTCCTGGTCTACCGGCTCCCCACCCCCTTCCTCCCGGGGAGCGTCCCGCTGGCCCAGACGGCGCTGGCCGCCCTGGTCCTCGTCAGCCTCTTCCGGCGGCCCACCCGCCGTCTCGGACGGGCCGCCTGGTACCCGTGGCTGTGCCTCGCCCTGCTCGCCTTCGTCCTCGCCGGCTCGTCCTTCGACGGCCTCGACGCCCTGCGCCGGGCGGCGAACATCGCGCTCGTCATGCTCGCCGCGGGCTTCCTCGCGAGCGGGCGGATCGACGTGGTCTCGGGGCTCAAAGGACTCGCCGCGGCGCTGTCGCTGAACGCCGTGCTGTTCGTCGCGGGACTCGCCCCGGACAGCTACCAGGGCGCCCTGACCGGCTACCTGCAGGACAAGAACGTGGCCGGTCTCGTCTACGGAGCGGCGGCGCTGCTGGTCTCGGCGCTCAGCTCGCGGCTGTGGCTGCGGGTCGGCGTGCTCGCGCTCGGGGCCGCCGCGGTCGTCGCCACCGACTCCCGCACGTCCATGGCGGCCTACGCCTGCGCGCTCGTGTGGCTCGTCGCGGCGCCGTACCTGCGCCTGCTCTTCCGCGCGCTCCTCGGCGGCGGCCTCGTCCTGCTGTTCCTCTGGGCCGAGCGGAACCTGGCGACGGCCGGCGACTACGGGGTGGAGCGGGCCGGCTCCGACGCCCTGCGCGCCCGCATCCTCGACGCCTCGGTCGACAAGGTGGCGCTCTCGCCGTGGACCGGCTCCGGGCTCGGAGAGGCGACCGCGCGGGTCGACGGGATCGACTGGTTCTTCCACAACTCCTACCTGGCGCTGATGGCCGAGGGCGGCGTCGTGCTGCTCGTCGGCGTCGTCGGCACCGTGCTCGTGGCCGGCTTCGCGACCACGGCCGCCGGGGCCGGGAGCCGCCCGGGGCACGCGGTCGGCGCGGCGAGCATCCTGGTGCTGCTGTGCGCGACGCAGCTGGGCGAGGTGTTCTTCGCCCCGATCTCGTTCGTCGTGATCGGCGCGGGTCTCGCTCTGCTCGCGGAGCGGTCCGCCCGCGCCCGCGCTCTGCCGCCGGAGTAGCGCCTCCCGCGTCCACCCGATCCGGCGCGGATCCACGGATCCGGGGCGCGGAGGTCCCGGTCGGCGGGCCCTTCCCGGTGGGGCGGAGGTCGCCCGGTGCGGCTCCGGTCGACCGCCGCTCAGGCGCGGCCGCGCTCGCGGACCGCGTCGCGGAGTACCGCGCGGACGCCCGCCCACATGCGCCGCGCGTTCAGCCCGGCCAGCACCCGCTCCCGGCCCGCGCGGGCGACCTCGGCCCGCTTCCCGTCGTCGCTCAGCACCGCCTCCAGCACCGCCGCGATCCCCGCTGGATCGTGCAGGGGCAGCGCGAAGGACGTCTCGCCGTCGCGGATGTAGCCGGTCATCGCGGCGCTCGCGGTGACCGCCGTGCAGGTCCCGCAGCCGGAGGCCTCCAGCAGGACGCTCTGGCCCGTCGGGTAGGCGAGGTCGTGGCTGGTGACGACGACGAGCTCGGCGTCGCGCAGGTTGTCGCGGTGCCGATCGACCGGGACGGGGTCGTGCAGGACGACGTTGGCCGGCAGCGCCCGGGACGGCCGCCGCGCAGGAGTGGTCACGATGTCGAACCGCCGGTGCGGCAGGCGCTCGGCGGCGGCGACCAGCGAGTCGAAGTCGCGCCCGCGGTCGACACCGACGGCGAGCACCTCGAACCGCTTCGGACGCGGCGGAACGGGCCGGTAGTAGTCGGAGTCGACCCCGAAGAGCACCGGTGCGATCCGCCGCTCGTCGACGCCGTGGCGGGCGAAGACCTCGCGCTGGTTCTCGCTGAGCACGACGAGCCGGTCCACGCCATGGAGCAGCCGGACCACCTGTCGGCGCCGCTCCGGCGAGCCGGTGAGCAGCTCCTCCGCCCACCAGCAGGAGAGGACCACGAGCGGCGTGCGGCCGTACGGCCCGAGCCGCGCGCGCCGGAGCAGGGCGGGGAGGCCCGCCTCCGGCTCGAGCACGCAGAGCACCGCGTCGGCCGAGCGGACCGCCCGGAGCGCGCGCAGCTGCGTGTCCACGTTCAGCCCCGTGCGGTGCTCCACGACGTCGCGGAGCTTCACGTGCGCGGGCCGAGACGCGTGACCGGGGACGAGGAGCCGCGTCGAGTCGTCCCGGAGGAGGTCGGCCCGGTACGGCAGCCTCCCGCGGGCGAAGGGCTCGCCCGGAGCCAGGCGCAGTGTCGAGTGCTTGAGGAACAGTCCGAGCACTCTGAGGACTTCCGGTTCGCGGGTCATCGTCGTCCTTTCCCGAGGGAGGAGGAGAGGCTCCCCGCGGCATTCCCCGGAAAGCGGATCGGTCTCCTGGCGGGAGGATCAGGAATCATCGGAGAGGGCCATCCGCGCCAGAAGTCCGTCGATAGCCGACTTCCCGGAGGACGGGGAGTAGGAATCGTTCCAGCGGGCACGATCCCTCTCCCGCGACTCCGATAGTCCTCTCTTCTTCCGGGCTCTGATCAGCTCGGCCAGAGCCCGCGGATCCCCGGCTCGGAACGTGGCGTCGATCGACGGGCCGACGACCTCGGGGAGCGCACCGCTATCGCTCACCACCACGGGGACGCCGGCCGACATCGCCTCCGTCACGACCAGGCCGAACGACTCCGGCTGCACCGACGGCACCACCAGGAGGTCGATCCGCGAGAAGAGGTCGCCGGGCTCGATCCACCCCGGCCGGTCCACCAGAGCGGCGACCGGAGCGAGGGCCGCCTCCACCTCGCGACGCTCCCGCTCCGCCACGAACCGGGGCTCGCCCGCCAGCACCAGGCGATACGCGCCCGGTTCCCCGGCCTCCAGCAGCGCCAGCGCCTCGGTGAGGACCCGCACCCCCTTCGCGAGCGAGGGACGCCCGAGGAAGCCGAGGACGGTCGTCCCGTCCTCCCGCGGCCGCGCCTCCGGCAGGTCGACGCGGCGGCTCCAGTTCGGCAGCACGGTCGACCCGGGGACGACCCCCGCCAGGTAGCGGGAGGGGACGAGGGTCGCCAGCGCGCCGCGGCGGGCCACGGGCGCGAGCAGCCGCTGCAGGCCGGACGGGCGCTGGTGCAGATGCACGATCCGCCGCGGACGCCCTGCGGTCGCGACGGCCGGCACCAGCCCGTTGCACCACAGCACGCCCTCGCGGGAGGAGGCGTCCCAGCGCCGCAGCGCGCGCATCCAGGCGGGTCTGCCCGTGGCCTCGAGCTCGACGACCCGGTGGCCGGCGGCGAGGGCGGCGACGACGAGCGCACGCGGCTCCGAGGGGCCGACGACCACGACCGGGACCTCGAGCGCCTCGAGCGCCTCCGCGATGCTCAGCAGCATCACCTCGCCGCCGCCGATGTCGCCGTTGTTGGTCGCGAGCGCCACCGGAGGCCGCCCGGCGCCGCCCGCTCCCCCGTGGATCATCCGCCGCCCCGCCCGCCTCCGTGCGGCGCCCCCGCGGCCCGCGGGCCCATCCTCACCGAGACGAGCGCTCCGCTCCACCGCCCCCGGCCGGGCTCCGCGGGCCGCAGGAGCGCTGGAATACTGACCGGATGGAGCTCGTGGGCGTTCTCTGGGCCGACGAGGCCGTGCCGCTGGTGTCGGCGTTCGTCCACCGGCGGGCCGACGCGGCGGGCCTGCGCGCACTCGTGCTCAAGGGACCGACCGCCGCCGCCGACCGGCTCCGGCCGCCCCGCGCCTCCGGCGACGTCGACCTGCTGGTCGCCCCCGACGACCTGCCCCGGATCCTGGCCCTCCTGGCCGCCGACGGCTGGACCGAGCGGCCCTGGCCGGACGGACCGACGCTCGCGGCCAAGCACTCGCGCTCCTACCGGCACGCCGCGTGGCCGGTCGACATCGACGTGCACTGGCGGTGGCCGGGATTCCTCGTGCCGCCGCGCGACGCCTTCGAGGCGCTGTGGAGCCGGCACCGGATCGTGGAGCTGGCCGGCCGTCCGGTCGCGACCGCCAGCGTCGCCGACTCGGCACTCGTGCTGGCGCTGCACGCGCTCCGCGACGCCTGGCAGATCACCGACCCGCGCCTCACGCGGCCCTCCGACTACGACCTGCTCGTCGAGGCGGTGGCCGCCCGCGCGGAGCTGCACGCTCCGCTCCGGGCGGCTGCGGAGGAGCTCGGCGCCGTCCAGACCGCGCAGCCCTTCCTCGACGCGCTCGGCATCCGCGCGCGCGCCGGGGAGGTGCCCGCGGCCGAGCTGCGGGCGTGGCGGATCAACGCGAGCTCGCCCCACGCCTCCGCGGGGTGGGTGCAGGCCGTGCGCGCGGCCGGCTGGCGGCAGCGGCCGCTGCTCCTCGCCCGCGCCGTCTTCCCCGCTCCCCACGCCCTGCGCGCCGCCGACCCCGCCATCGGCCCGCGCCGGATCGACGTGGCGGCCGGCTGGTGGCGGCGGCTGCGCCGCGGCGCCCGCACGGCTCCGCTCGCGTGGGACCACCTCCGACGGACGGACAGGACCTGACATGACCCGCCGACTGATCCGCGCCCCCTTCGGGCTCGGCGTGCGCTTCACCTTCGACGACACCGTCCCCGACCGCTTCGTGGCGGAGGTGGAGGAGTCGTGGAACGACGTGGACGACGACGCCGATCGCCCGGGCTCCGAGTACCGGGTGTCGCTGACCGAGCCGGTCGGGGAGCCCGGAGTGATCGCGCAGCCGACCGAGGACGCCCTCGCCGAGCACATCGGCGCCGCGCTCACCCTCGCGGCGGCCGACGCCTGCGAGGGCCGGCTGCTCAGCGTGCACGCCGCCGCGGTCGCCCTGCCCGACGGCCGCGTCGTCGCGTTCGCCGGCCGGCCCGGTGCCGGGAAGTCGACGCTCGTGAGCCTCGCCGCGCGCCGGTACGGGTACGTGACCGACGAGACGCTCGCCGTCCGCCGCGACGGGCGGGTGCTGCCGTTCCGGAAGCCCGTCGCCCTCCTCGACGGCGGCGACTGGAAGCGGCACCGCTCCCCCGCCGCGATGGGCCTGCAGCCGCTGCCGGACGCTCCGCTGCGCCTGGCCGCCCTGCTCCTGATCGCCCGCGACCCGTCCGGCCCGGCGGAGCCCCGGCTCGAGCCGATCGCCTTCGACGAGGCGCTCTCGGTGCTGCTGCCCGAGCTGAGCCACTTCGCACGACTGCCCGCGGCGCTGCACCACCTCGCCGGGCTGCTCGACTCCGTCGGCGGGGCGCAGGTGCTCCGCTACCGCGAGGCGGAGACCGTGCTGCCGCTCCTGGAGCGGATCGGGGAGCCGTCGCCGGTCGTCGCCGACGCGCCGGAGGCCGATGCGGCGGCGCCCGGCCCGGGCCTGCTCGCGCGAGCCGCCGGCGTCGAGTGGGTCGAGCGCGACGGAGTGGTCAGCTGCCTCCTCGACGAGCGGGTCGAGACGCTGAACGGGATCGGCCCGGTGCTGTGGCGCGCTCTCGGGACGCCCGCGACGGTCGACGCGCTGACCGGGGCCGTCGTCGCCGAGCACGGCGCCCCGCCCGCGGGCGACCCCCGGGCGCACGTCGAGGCCGTGCTCGACGCGATGGTCGAGCACGGCCTCGTGGTCCGCGGCGCCTGACGGCGCCGAGCGGGGCTAGCCCGTGCGGACGTTCGGCCCGACGGAGCCGCGGGCGATGAACAGGTCGAGCAGGTTCACGAGCCCCACCGCGCGGATGTAGAGCGCCGCGACGTCGTAGCGGCCGACGGGGAGCGCCTCGAGGGCGGCCGGCCCGGTCGGGTTGGTGGAGCGGTTCTGCGCGTTGACGTCGATCTGGATGACGTCCCGCAGGGCGGTGAAGACCGGGGTGATCGCGGTGGTGACAACGGCTCCGACAAGAGCAGGCAGGGCCGCGAGCAGCGGGTTCAGCACGTTCAGGACCAGGGTCAAGACGCTGGCGAGCACGCCAGCGCCGTTCAGCGGAATCCCAAGGATCCTGATGTTCTCGCGCAGCCGCTGTGTGAGCACGGTGACCAGCGACGTCGTGAAGGCGGTCAGGGCCGCCGCCGGAACGCCGAGTCCGCTGTCCACGAGGAGCGTCGAGTTCGGCGGGAGGTTGTTGAGGAAGGCGGAGTAGGAGCCGAACTGCGTGTTCCCGGGCTGCCCGGGAGCCGGCCCGAGGAGGGAGGCGAGATCGATGGTCAGTGTCGCCGGAGTCGTCCCGAGGCTCGCCTGGATCGGCTGACCTCCACCCGGCAGGTTCCCCGCGAGGATGGCGGCGGTGTCGACGGTGACAAGACCGATATTGCCGATCGTCGTCAGGGCGGTCGTCACTTGAGTGACGAGAGCTGTCAGCGCCGTCGACGTGAGCACCAGGTTCAGCCTGGTGATCTGGTAGTCGCGCTGCAGGTTGTCCGACCCGGGCACGCAGGCCGACTGAAGAGCTGCGCGTCCGGTGACGGCGCCGATCTGCAGAGTGAGCCCGGCAACGTTGGTCAGGAGGTCAGACAGACCAGGCCCGCCGACGGCGGCGAGGATCGCCTGCAGGTTGACGGTGCCGAAGTCGGGGTAGCTCCCCGACGTCGGGGTCAGCGCCAGCTGGCCGGCATTGGTGATCGCACCGGAGGCTCCGCGGACGGTGCCGGTGGTGCTCGCCTCCGCGTACTGGTTGAGGGTGCCGACGCCGGCGGGAGCCGCCAGCGTGAGGAGGGAGGAGAGCGTGCCGGTCAGCCCGGTCGCGTTCACGGCGATGCCGTTCAGTACCGTGGCGTTGACGCCGCCCGTCACGACGACCGGGTCGGGCGGATTCGGTCCCGACGCCGGCGCAGTCGCCGTCACGCCCGAGACACCGGCGACATTGTCGAGGTTCACGCCGCCGAGGAAGCCGCTGAGGAGGCGTCCGCGGGCGACCGCCTGGAAGACCGTGCCCACCGGGAAGCAGCTGATCGAGACGGCGGAGGCGGACTGCGCCAGCATCACCGCGGGCACCGACCAGACCGCTCCGGCCACGACCGTCCGCCGTGCGAAGACGCCCGCGGAATTCGCGCTCTTCTTCTCGCTCTTATCGCTGATATCGCTGGATGCGAGCGGATTAGACTCCGACATTGGCGGCCCTCCGGTGCTGTCGCTCGACGTACACCCCTTGGCGCGTCGGCGGCAAACATAGCGAGAGAGGCGTCGCGATAAGAGGCGCTGGCGGATTTCTACTCGCACTGGCGGTGATCAGCGGAGAGGACGCGGAGAAGATGGCAGAGGACCCCCGGCTCCTTCTCTGGCGGCGCCGCCCGGACACGGCCTCCGTCGATCTGAACGGGCGCGTCCTGGTGCTCCCGCTGGACGTCTCCCCGATGGGCAGCCCCTACGCGCTGCGCGAGAGCGTGGCCGCGACCTGGCGCGCGCTCGACGACGAGCCGCAGGACTTCTCCGGCCTGGCCGACCGGCTCGCCCGCCTCCACACCACCGATCCCGGCGCCATCGCCGACGACCTGGCGCGCGTGCTGAGCGGGCTGGAGGAGCTGCTCCTGGTCGAGAGCAGCCCGCGCGGCGAGGAGCCACGATGAGTGTCGCGAGCGTCGTCGTCCCCAGCTACGCGGGGGCGGCCCGCCTGCCCCGCCTCCTCGCCGCCCTCGCGGCTCAGACCCACCGCGACCTCGACGTGGTCGTGGTCCTCGACGGCGTCGTCGATGCCAGCGAGCCCGCCCTCGACGCCTCCCCCGTGCCCGTGCGCCGCGTCGTGCTCCCCGAGAACCGGGGGCGCTCCGCCGCGCTCACCGCCGGCTTCGACGCCGCGCGGGGCGACGTGCTGATCCGCTGCGACGACGACCTCGAGCCCGGCCCGGGCTGGGCCGCCGCGCACGTCGCGGCCCACCGGGACGCGGTCATCGGCGTCGTCGGCCTCTGCCCCGACGTCGACCCGGGCACCGCCTACTCCCGCGCCTACGGCCGGCCCGCCGGCGAGCGCTTCCGCCGCGGCGCCTACGCGGCGGGTTCCGACGCCTCCTGGCGCTACTGGGGCGGCAACGTCTCGGTGACGCGGGCGACGTACGACCGGGTCGGCGGCTACAGCACCGACTACCGCGAGTACGGCTGGGAGGACGTCGACTGGGGCTACCGGCTGCACCGCCTGGGAGTGCCGGTGCGGATCGAGCCCGGCGCCGAGGCCCTGCACCACGGCGCCTCCGTCTCGGCGGCGGTCCGCAGCCGGCGCGCGTTCCTCTCGGGGGCGGCCCGCCGCACCTTCGAGCGGCTGCACCCCGAGCAGGTGCGGGAGGCGGTGCCCGCAGCCGGCGCGTGGGACGCAGCCGTGCGCCTCCTGGCCCGCGACGGGAGCGAGCGGCGGACGGCACTGGTCGCGGGATTCGCGGACGCCGCGCTCGGAGTGGTGCCCCGCCCGGTCGGCGAGAAGCTGGTCGCGCTCGCCGTCGAGTCCGCAGCGATCGCGGGCTACGACCGCGGCAGAGGGCGTCCCGCGCACGGGTGACGGCGGCGCGGATCGACGGATCCGCGGGCCCGACAGCGGCGCCGACGCCGTGCGGGAGCCGATCTAGGCTCCCCCGCATGCGAGTCCTTCTGGTGGGCGGAGCGGGCTACATCGGGAGCCACACCGCCGTCGCGCTCCTCGAGAGCGGCCACGAGGTGCTGGTCGTGGACGACCTCTCGCACGCGAGCGAGCGGACCCTCGACACGGTGGAGGAGCTGACCGGCTCGGTGGTCCCCCGCCTGATCGCCGACGCGCGCGACACGGCCGCACTGACCCGCTTCCTCGCCGCCCACGGCCCGGTCGACGCCCTGGTCCTGCTCGCCGGGCTCAAGTCGGTCGGCGACTCGGTGCGGCGGCCCGTCGAGTACTGGACGGTCAACGTCGGGCTCGCCACCGCGGCGTTCTCGGTCGCAGCGGAGGCGGGGATCCGCACCGTCGTGTTCTCGAGCTCGGCGGCCGTCTACAGCCCGGGCGGCGCGATGCCGGTCGGGGAGGACTCCCCCGCCGGGCTCAGCGCGGCGAGCCCCTACGGCGCGACCAAGCGCGTCATCGAGGAGATCCTCGGCGACGCCGCGCGCGCCGATCCCCTCCTGCGCGCGGTCAGCCTCCGCTACTTCAATCCCATCGGCGCGCACCCGTCGGGGCGGATCGGCGAGGATCCGGCCACGGCGCCGGGGAGCCTCCTGCCCGTGCTGACGCGGGCCGCGGGCGACCCCTCCCGGTGCGTCGACGTCCTCGGCGACGACTACCCGACCCCCGACGGCACGGGGCTGCGCGACTACATCCACGTCTGCGATCTCGCGGCCGGGCACGTCGCGGCGCTCGAGCGCGCGCGGCCCGGGCACCGCGTCTACAACCTCGGCACGGGCTCGCCGACGAGCGTCCTCGAGCTGATCGACGAGGTCGAGCGGGCGAGCGGGGAGACGGTCCGGTGGCGGGTCGTGGAGCGTCGGCCGGGCGACCTCGCCGCGAGCTGGGCCGACCCGGCACGCGCCGAGCGGGAGCTGGGCTGGCGGGCGGTGCGCACCGTCCGCGAGGGCGTCCGCGACCAGTGGCGGTGGCAGACCCTGCAGCGCATCGGCGTCTCCTGATCCTTTCGGCACGGCGTCACTGAAAGAGTGACTTCTTCTTCTCCGCGGCTCTTCTCCATCGTTGTGACCTCCAAGGGAATAGCGCCTCCGCGACGCACTCCAGACGATCCTCGCCATTCCACTCGCGGCTTATCCGGATTATCGGACTCTCCTTTCCCCGTCGTTCTGCGACGACTCGTACTCGCCTTTCGATTCCTTCTCCACGAGCCGGTTAGCTTCTACTGCACTGCTGATCGGTCACCGACGACGGATAAGCATTCGGAGCCGCTCCCGTCTCCGGATGGCCGCCCGATCCTCACCGCACGCCCGGGGGAAGGGGCCCATCATCACTGCCGTCATCGACGCGACCACCCGTTCCCGATCCGTCCCCCCGGTCGGTCCCGGCCTGATCGTGCACGAGTGGGTCGAGCGCCGCGGAGGCGCCGAGCGCGTGCTCGAGGCGATGACCGAGGCCTTCGCCGACGCCGACGTCCGCGTCCTCTGGAGCGACTGCGCCGAGGTCGTCGGCAGGCCCGTCTCGGAGTCCTGGCTGGCGCGCACGCCGCTGCGCCGCCACAAGGTCCTCGCCCTGCCGGCGATGCTGCCCACGTGGCGGCTCCCGGTCGGCGCCTCCCGCGAGTGGGTGCTGGTCAGCTCGCACCTCTTCGCCCACCACGTCCGCACCAGCGGACCGACCCGCAAGCTCGTCTACGCGCACACCCCGGCCCGCTACATCTGGGAGCCCGACCGCGACGGCCGCGGCAGCAGCCTCGCCGCCCGCACCGCGAGCCTGCTCCTCAAGCCGATCGACCGCCTCCGCGCCGCCGAGGCCTCCTCCATCGCCGTGAACAGCCTCTTCACCGGGCAGCGGGTGCGCGACGCGTGGCACCAGCCGTCGCGGGTCATCTACCCGCCGGTGAACACCGAGCTGCTCTCGACGATCACCGACTGGCGCTCCCCGCTCGACGACGACGAGCTGCGCCTCCTCGACTCGCTCGCCCGGCCGTTCATCCTGGGCGCCTCGCGGTTCGTCCCCTACAAGCGCCTCGAAAAGGTCATGGACGCCGGAGCCCGCACCGGGCTCCCGGTCGTCATCGCCGGGCACGGCCCCTGGGAGGCGCGGCTCCGCGCCTACGCCGAGGAGATCCGGGCCGACGTGACCTTCGTCATCTCGCCCTCCGACCAGCTGATCCGCGCGCTCTACGCGCAGGCGCTCGTGTACGTCTTCCCCGCCGTCGAGGACTTCGGGATCATGCCCGTCGAGGCGATGGCCTGCGGGACGCCGGTCATCGGGACCGACATCGGCGGAGTGCGCGAGAGCGTGTCCCTCGCCGGCGGGGGCGTCATCGCCGACCTCGAGGGCGATCCCGACTGGAGCGACCTGCTGCGGCGTGCGCTCGCGCTCGACGTCGACGCCTTCCGGGCTCGCACCCGGGTCTTCTCGCGCCGGCGCTTCATCGCCGAGATCCAGGACTGGGTCGCCGAGCAGACCGCCTGACGACGGCGCTCCCCGCCGCGGGAGGCCGTCCGTGCGCGCGTCACCGTGCGTGCGGACGACCCTCCCGCGGAGGGATCAGAACAGGCCGCGCGGGGGCTCGATCGAGGCGAGGACGCCGGGAGCGGCGATCACGCTGAGGCGGCCGACCTCCTCCGGGGTCAGCTCGGGCAGGCGCTGCGCGAGGTCGAGGAAGCGCTCGATCTCGGACTCCTCGAGCACGTCGGCGGCGAGCGTGCGGAACTTCGACACGTACTGCTCGCGGCTGAACGGATGCGCGCCCAGCGGATGCGCGTCCGCCACCGCGATCTCGTCGACGATCGTCGTGCCGTCCGTCATCAGGATCTCGACGCGCGCGCCGAACGCCTTCTCGCCCGGATCGGTGGAGTGGTAGCGGCGCGTCCACTCCGCGTCCTCCTGCGTGGTGACCCGGTGCCAGAGCGCGATGGTGTCGGCGCGGGCGGCCCGCTCGGGGGCGTAGCTGTGCACGTGGTGCCAGGCGCCGTCCTGCAGCGCCACCGTGAAGATGTACGGCACGGAGTGGTCCAGCGTCTCGCGGGACGCGGCCGGGTCGTACTTCTGCGGGTCGTTCGCGCCCGAGCCGATCACGAAGTGCGTGTGGTGCGAGGTGTGCAAAACGATCCGCTCGACGCGCTCCGGGTCGGCGGCCTCGGGGTGCGTGCGGTGCAGGCGGCGGGCGAGGTCGATCAGCGCCTGCGCCTGGTACTCGGCCGAGTGCTCCTTCGTGTACGTGTCGAGGATCGCGCGCTTGGCCTCGCCGCGGTCGGGCAGCGGGACGTCGTAGCTCGCGTCGGCGCCGTCGAGCATCCAGGCGATGACGCCGTCCTCGCCCTCGTAGATCGGCGACGGGCTGGTCTCGCCGCGCATCGCCCGGTCGACCGCCTCGATCGCCATCTTGCCCGCGAAGGCCGGCGCGTACGCCTTCCAGCTCGAGATCTCGCCCTTGCGCGACTGCCGCGTGGCGGTCGTCGTGTGCAGGGCCTGCGCGACGGCCTGCTCGATCGTCGCGACGTCGAGGCCGAGCAGCGTGCCGATCCCGGCGGCGGCCGAGGGGCCGAGGTGCGCGACGTGGTCGATCTTGTGCCGGTGCAGGCTGATCGCGCGCACCAGGTCGACCTGGACCTCGTAGCCGGTGACGATGCCGCGGACGAGCTGCGCCCCGCCGATGCCCGCGTGCTGGGCGACGGCGATCAGCGGAGGGATGTTGTCGCCCGGGTGCGAGTACTCGGCCGCCAGGAACGTGTCGTGGTAGTCGAGCTCGCGCACGGCGACCCCGTTGGCCCAGGCCGCCCACTCGGGCGAGACCCGGCGGGCCGGGTCGACGCCGAGGACGACCGAGCCCTGGCCGCCGATGGAGGCGGGGTGCGCGAGAGCCTGCGCGCGGGCGGCGACGACCGGGCGGCGCAGGAGCGACGCGGTGGCGACGGCGGCGTTGTCGATGACCCGGTTGACCACCATCTCGGCGACCTCGTCGTCGATCTCGACCGGATCGGCGGCGACCTCGGCGAGCGCGTGGGCGAGCTGCCCGTGTCGCGGGAGCTCCTCGTCGCTGCGGTGGACGCGGACGTGGTGTTCGTGCACGGGCGGCTCCTTCGTCTCTCCCCCAGGCTATCGCCCGCCTCCGGCCCCGGCCGCGCGGGCAGAATGGGCGGATGTCCTCCCCCACGCGCGTCGCGGCGCTCGACTGCGGCACCAACTCCCTCCGCCTGCTGATCGCCGACGTGGAGGGCGGCCGCCTCCGGGACGTCCAGCGCCGCACCGAGCTCGTGCGGCTGGGCCGCGGGGTCGACCGCACCGGCCGCTTCGACCCGGCCGCGCTCGAGCGGACCCTCGCCGTCACCCGCGAGTACGCGGCCGCCGCGCAGGAGGCCGGCGCCGAGCGCCTCCGCTTCGTCGCCACCTCGGCCACCCGCGACGCCGCCGACCGCGAGGACTTCCTCGCCGCCGTCGAGCGGATCCTCGGCGTCACCCCGGAGACGATCTCCGGCGAGGAGGAGGCGCGGCTCTCCTTCCGCGGCGCGGTCTCGGCCGTCGACTCCGCCCGGCCCGTGCTGGTCGTCGACCTCGGCGGCGGCTCGACCGAGCTCGTGCTCGGCGGAGCGGAGCCGGAGCAGGCGCACTCGATGGACGTCGGCAGCGTCCGCCTGACCGAGCGCCACCGCCGGGCCGCCGCACCGACGGAGGGCGAGCGCGCGGCGATGCGGGCGGACGTGGCCGCCGCGCTGGCCGCCTCCTCCGTCGACCTCTCGCAGGCCCGGAGCGTCGTCGGCGTCGCCGCGACCGTGCTCACGATCACCGCGCACGTCCTCCGTAGCACCGACCGCGCTGCGCTCGAGACGTCCCTCCCCCTCTCCGACGTCCTCGCCGCCTGCGACGAGCTCGCCGCGCTGTCTCCGGAGGGGACGGCGGCCCTCCCCTGGGTGCGCCCGGGGCGCGAGGACGTGCTGGCGGCCGGCGCGCTGGTCTGGGGAGAGGTCCTCCGCGCGGTCCACGAGGCGTCGCCGGGCGTCGACCGGGTCCGCTCGACCGCGCACGACATCCTCGACGGGATCGCGCTCGGCCTCGCCTGACGCCCGCGCGGGTCAGGCGGTGAGGGCGCTCCCGGAGTCGCGCGGGAGCCGGGCGGCGGCGGCGAGCGGCACGAGGGTCAGCACCGCGAGGGCGAGGAAGGCGACGCGGTAGGGGACGAGGCCGGGCCCGATCGCGGTGCCGACGGCGAGCGCCACCGCGCCCGCCGCGACTCCGAGTCCGGCCGCGATCTGCTGCGTGGTGGCGTTGAGGGTGTTCGCGCCCGACATCCCCTCCTGCGGGACCTCGGCGAACGTGACGGTGTTGTACGCCGTGAAGCCCGCCGAGCGGGCCACTCCGCTCAGCACCAGCAGCGCCACCACGAGCGCCACCGGAGTCGCAGGCTCGAGGAACGCCATCGCCGCCATGCACGCCGCCCCGACCGCGCTCGCCGCGACCAGCACCCCGCGGAAGCCGAGGCGCCGCAGCAGCGGAGTCGTGGCCGGCTTGATCGCCAGGTTGCCGGCGAAGAGCGCCAGCACCACGGAGCCGGCCTGCACCGGGCTCCAGCCGAACGCGTCCTGGAACAGCAGCGGGAGCAGGAACGGCACCGCGTTCACGGTCGCCCGGTAGAGCGATCCGCTCGCGTTGGCGACCCGGAAGGTGCGGAAGCGGAAGGCGTCGAGCCGCACGAGCGGATGCTCGGCGCGGCGCAGGTGCCGCACGGCGAGCGCCGTCACGACCGCGCCGACGAGCAGCGGCGCCACCGCCCGCCCGTCCAGCTCGGAGCCGGTGAGGAGCCCCGCCGCTCCGACCAGCGCGCCGAGCCCGACCGCGACGAGCACCAGCCCCGTGACGTCGAGCGGGGTCGGCGCGCTCTCGGAGGTGGCGGGGACGATCCGGCGCGCGATCGCGAACGCGACGACCCCGAGGGGCAGGTTGATCAGGAAGATCCAGTGCCAGGAGGCGACGGTGGTGAGCAGCCCGCCGAGGAACGGCGCGATCACGGGGGCGACCAGTCCCGGCCAGACCAGGATCGCGATGGCGTGGATGATCCCCTCCCGCGGAGTCGCCCGCAGCACCGCGAGCCGGCCGACCGGCACCATCAGCGCGCCGCCGACGCCCTGCAGGACCCGGGCGCCGACCAGAAGCGGCAGCGTGGGGCTGAGCGCGCAGAGCAGGGAGGCGAGGGTGAAGACGGCGATCGCGGTGGTGAAGACGCGGCGCACGCCGAAGCGCTCGCTGAGCCAGCCCGAGGCCGGAATGAGGACGGCGACGGTGAGGAGGAACGCGGTGACGGTGATCGAGACCGCGGCGGAGTCGACGCCCAGGTCGGCGGCGATCGCGGGCGCGGCGGTCGTCACGATCGTGGCGTCGAGGTTCTCCATAAAGAAGCAGCCGGCGACGAGCAGCGCGAGGGAGCGGTGGCGGGGGTCCGTGCTGTCCTCCTCGGCGTGGGGCTGTCGGCGGCGAGCGTAGCGCGGCGACGGCGCGGCCGCCGGGCGGGTACCGTCGCAGCATGAGCGCTGCAGCCGAGACCAGGACGATCCAACTCCGACGCTACGAGCTGATGGACGGGGTGATGGACGACTTCCTCGCCTGGTTCCCCGAGCGGATCGTGCCGGCGCGCGAGGCCCACGGCTTCCGGATCGAGTTCGCCTACGCCGACCGCGAGGTGAACGAGTTCGTCTGGGCGGTCAGCACGGCCGGCGACGCCGACGCGTTCGCCGAGATCGAGCGGGCGTACCTGGCCTCGCCCGAGCGCGACGCCGCCTTCGCGGGCGAGCCGAAGCGCGTCGCGGTGCAGCACGTGCGGCTGGTCGAGCGGATCGTCTGACCCGGGCGGCGTCCGAGCCGAGCGGCGTCCGACCCGGGCGCCGTCGTCTCCGGGGCGCCGCCGACTCCGGGCGCCGTCGGGTCCGGGCGCCGTCGGGTCCGGGCCCGTCAGCTCCGGGCGCGCCGCACGGCCGCGAGGACGCCGCGGACCACGAGCGTCCCGACCGCGATCGACCCGATCGCTCCGGTCAGGCGCGCCCAGACGTGCTTCGGCCGGTCGATCCCGGCGCGGTCGGCGGGCGAGGGGAGCGAGGCGGGCGCGAGCGTGCGGCCCGCGGCTCCCGCCTCGGCCATGTGGGCGAGCCGGCGCACGGCCTCGCGGTTGCGGATCCAGAGGAACGAGTGCATCAGCGGCTTCGGGATGAGCGTGCCCGGGCCCTTCACGGGCGCCTCGTGCATCCGCACCTTCGCGCCGCGCGCGTGCGGCTCGACCTCGACGCGCACCCGGGCCTCGCCGAGCGGCCAGCCGGCGGCCTGGATGACCATCCGGCGCGGCGGGTCCCACTCGAGAACCGTGGTGCGGTCGTCGATCACGAGCGGCCACAGGCCGAAGGAGTGGTGCAGCTGCGAGCCCACGTGCGGGAAGTCGGCGTCGACCTTCCGCATCCGCGACGCGCCGACGACCCAGCTCGGGAACAGCCAGCCGGAGGCGAGCACCGCGAAGACGGACTCGGGCGGGCAGTGGACGACGCGGGTGGTGCGGGACATCGCGGGCTCCTTCGAGTGGTGGTGGGGCGCGTGGCGGCGCCGTCCCTCAGCCTGGCAGGCCGGGGGCGGCGACGGGCGCAGCGCAACGGCGGCGGCTCAGGCCGGCTGCGCCTCCGGCGACAGGTCGGGCGACGCGCGCACCCCGAACTCGTGCCGCAGCGCGCTGCGGGCGGCGTGCCAGCCGGCCATGCCGTGCACGCCCGGCCCGGGCGGGGTGGACGAGGAGCAGAGGTAGAGCCCCTTCGCGGGCGTCCGCCACGGGTCGGTCGTGGGGACCGGGCGCGAGAGCAGCTGCGCGACGCTCGCGGCGCCGGCGGCGATGTCGCCGCCCAGGTAGTTCGGGTTGTAGGCCTGCATGTCGCGGGCGGTCATCGAGGAGGCGCCGATCACGCGGTCGCGGAACCCGGGGGCGAAGCGCTCGATCTGGGCGGTGATCGCCTCCTGCTGGTCGGCGGGCGAGTACCGGGGGACGTGCGTGTACGCCCAGAGGACGTGCTTGCCCTCGGGCGCCCGGGTCGGATCGGCGATCGAGGGCTGCGCCACCAGCACGTAGGGGCTGCGGCTGTGCCGGCCGCGCTTCACGTCGCGCTCGGCGGCCGCGATCTCGGCGCGGCTGCCGCCCACGTGCAACGTGCCTGCGCCGGCGAGCTCCGGGTTCGTCCACGGCACCGGCCCGTCGAGGGCGAAGTCGACCTTGGCCACGCCGTTGCCGTAGCGGAAGCGCTGGAGGGCCGCGGCGTACGCCGGGGGCAGCCGGTCCCCCGCCATCGCGAGCAGCGCCGTCGGCGTGCCGTCGACGAGCACGGCGCGGGCCGGGGGCAGCTCGGAGAGCGAGGTCACCTCGACGCCGGTCTCGATGGTGCCGCCGTGCGCCCGGAGGTCGTCGGCGAGCGCGTCGACGATCGACTGGCTGCCTCCGATCGGCACCGGCCAGCCGCGCGCGTGGGCGTAGGCGCCGAGCGCCAGGGCGGCCGCGGCCGTCGACGGGCTCGGCATCGGGCGGATCGAGTGCGCGGC
Source organism: Rathayibacter sp. AY1C1 (assembly GCF_002932105.1). Classification (NCBI taxonomy): domain Bacteria; kingdom Bacillati; phylum Actinomycetota; class Actinomycetes; order Micrococcales; family Microbacteriaceae; genus Rathayibacter; species Rathayibacter sp. AY1C1. Next base: position 29,115 of record NZ_PSWH01000028.1, read on the forward strand.
GACCCCGGAGAACATCGCCGGGGCGACGTCGTCGCGGAAGCGCAGGTTCCACACCGGGGTGCCCTGCTCGAGCACCCGCAGTCCGAAGCGGATCAGCACGCTCGGGTCCGTCGGGATCCGCAGCAGCGCGTCGTTCGTGAAGCCCGCGACGCGGTCGGCCCGCTCGGAGAGAGGTCCCATCAGGGCGCGCCACGCCGCTCCGTCGCGCCCCAGCGCCTCGGCCGTGCGGTCGAGGTCGCGGTAGGCGATGCCCGCGCGGCCGCCGTCGAGCGGATGCGCGTACGAGATCTCGGGGACGACCAGCTCGATGCGCCGGTCGAGCCCGAAGGCGCGGAAGAAGCCGGACGCGAGCGCCATCGGGTGCACCGCCGAGCAGACGTCGTGGTGGAACCCGGGCAGTGTCAGCTCCGCCGTGCGCGCGCCGCCGCCGATCGTCTCGTTGCGCTCGAGCACGGTGACCGAGAGCCCGGCCCGCGCGAGCGTGACCGCGGCGGCGAGGCCGTTGGGCCCCGCCCCGATGACGACGGCGTCGACCACGGTCACTTCCTCCGCAGGGCCGAGACGACGCCCGCGGCGCCGGCGGCGAGGGCCGCGGCGGCCCCCGCGTAGCTCAGGGCGCGGTGGCGGATCATCCAGATCTGGGGCGTCATGGTGTGCGCGCGGTCGCTGAAGAGGCCGCGGGCGCCGTGATCGCCGGGGACCGGCTCGTACACGTTGTTCGGGAGCATCGGCTCCGTCTTGTCGGGGGCCTGCTGACCGTCGAAGGCGCTGCGGGCGAGGTACCAGTCCATGAAGCGCCCGGCGAAGCGGTCGCCGAGGATGGTGCCCGCGGTCGGCTCGCCGACCCAGGTGCGGCGGCGCGGCTTGTCGGCCACGTCGGCGATCGCGATCGCGCCCACCTCGGGCTCGTAGATCGGCGGCACGGGCTGCGGGTGGTGCGGCAGCTGCGACTTCACCCAGTTGAACTGGATGGTGTTGAGCGCCGGCATGTCGACCTCGGACAGGCGCACGCGGCTCTTCGCGTGCAGCAGCTCCGCGGTGACGGCCTCGGTGAAGCCTCGGGCGCCGAACTTGGAGGCGCAGTACGCGGCCTGCAGCGGGATGCCCCGGTGCGCGAGGGCGGAGCCGACCTGGATGACGTGCCCGCGGTCGCGCGGGGTCATCCGGGAGAGGGCTGCGCGGGTGCCGTTGACGAAGCCGAAGAAGTTGACGCCCACGGCGCGCTCGAAGTCGGCGGGCTCGGTCGAGAGGAACTCGCCGAAGACGCCGACCATCGCGTCGTTGACCCACAGCTCGATCGGGCCGAGCTCGGCCTCGACCCGGTCGGCCGCCGACTCGACGGCCTCGCGGTCGGCCACGTCGGTCGGGATGCCCAGCCCGCGCCGGCCCTTCTGCTCGATCTCGGCGACCGTGGCCGCCAGTCCGTCCTCGCCGCGCGCCAGCACGGCGACGTCCCAGCCGCGGGAGGCGAGCTCGCGGACCGTGGCGCGTCCGAGCCCGGCCGTGCCGCCCGTGACGACGGCGACTCCGCGGCTCATGCGCGGGCCTCGCGGGAGGAGGTCTCGAGGCGGGGGTGCTGCGTCATGGTGCGGGCTCCTTCGTGAGGGCGCGGTGTGCGTCGGGAGTCCCACGCTAGGCGGGAGCGGCGGCGCGGCGCGCGGGGTTGCGCCCGATCGGTGGAGAGCTCGGTGGATCCGCGCCCGGGGAGGAGAATCGCTCCCGACAGCTCCCGGCTCTCCTCCAGAGACCGCCGCCAGACTGACGCCCGCCCGAGCACCCTCCGACCGGATCGACGCATGACCTCTCTCCTCGACCTGAGCCTCGTCTCCGGCCCCCTCGTCGTCGCCGTCTACGTGCTCGCGATCGGAGCGCTCCTCCTCCTGCTCGCCGCCCACGTCCGCGCTCCCCGCCGCGGGCGCTCCCGGCGCGGCGGGATCGCCGTCGCGGTCCTCCTCCTGGGCCTGATCGGCGGCGCCGCCCTGGCCGCCCTCGTCGACGGGCCCGACGGCCCGTTCGGCGTCGACTTCACGCCGGTCACCCGGGTCGCGATCGGCCTCGGGATCGGCGGGCTGGGCGTCGCCCTGGTCGTCCTCGGGCACGCGATCGCCCGCCGCCGCGCGCGGGGGGTTCTCGCATCGCTCGCGGCCGGAGTGCTCGTCGTCGCGGCGGCCGCGATGACCGTCAACATCGACTTCGGCCAGTACCCCACGGTGCGCAGCGCGCTCGGGATCAGCGCGTACTCCGACTCCTCCGTGCCGGTCGCCGCCGCGGACGGACCGCACTCGGACCTCGCGACCTGGACGGCCCCGGCCGGGATGCCCGCCGTCGGCTCGGTCTCGACGGTCGCCATCCCCGCCACCGCGTCGGGCTTCCCGGCCCGCGACGCGGTGGTCTACCTCCCGCCCGCGGCCCTCACCGCGGCACCGCCGCTGCTGCCGGTGATGATCATGCTCTCGGGGCAGCCGGGGTCGCCCTCCGATCCGCTCTCGACCGAGAAGTTCCAGCAGACCCTCGACGCCTACGCCGCCGCTCACGCCGGCCTCGCGCCGATCGTCGTGTCGCCCGACCAGCTGGGCGATCCGGACAGGAACCCGATGTGCGTCGACTCGCCGCTCGGGAAGTCCGCCACCTACCTCACCGTCGACGTCCCGAACTGGATCCGCGCCAACCTGCCGGTGCTCGGCGACGCGCAGCACTGGGCGATCGGCGGCCTCTCGCAGGGCGGGACCTGCTCGATCCAGCTCGGCGCCGGCCACCCGTCGCTCTTCGGCAACATCGTCGACGCCTCGGGCGAGCTCGCGCCGACCCTCGGCAGCGAGGCGGCGACGGTCGCGCAGGGGTTCGGCGGCGACCAGGCCGCCTACGAGACCGCGAAGCCGGTGAACGTCCTCGCGGCGAACGCCCCCTACACCGGCACCGTCGCGATCTTCGGAGTCGGCGCCGAGGACACCTCGTTCCTCCCCGGAGCGAAGACCGTCTACGCCGCGGCCGTCGCCGCCGGCATGAGCGCCACCTACCTCGAGGTGCCGGACAGCGCCCACGACGTCACGGCGTGGTCGGCGACCTTCGACAAGGGCCTCGAGATCCTCGCCGACCGCTGGAAGCTCGTCCCCGCCTCCTGAGCGGCTCCGGGCCTCAGGCGCTCTCGACCAGCCGGACCGCCGCCTCGATCCCGCCGCTCCACGGCGCTCCGTGGCCCGGGACCACCCAGCGCGCCCCGGTGGGCAGGAGCGCCCGGAGCGACGCGAGCGCCTGCTCCGGCTCGTCGGTGAAGGGCGCGGGCTGCGGACCCGTGCGGCCGGTGAGCACGTGGCGGGTGGTCAGCCCGTCGCCGACGAAGACCGCGTCGGCCGGCGGCACGTGCACGGCGATGCTCCCCGGGGAGTGACCCGGGAGCGCGATCACGCGGGGAGCGCCCGGCAGGTCGAGCGTCTGCCCGTCGTGCACTTCGACGACCTCGGTGAGCGGCGGGACCTTCGCGATGCCCTTCCGCAGCGCGTAGGCCGCGAAGCCGAGGAGCGGCAGGACGCGCAGCCGCGGTGTCGCGGTCCTCGGCTTCGCCCCGCCCTTCGCCCGCTCGGCGTCGGCGGCGTGCACGTGGACCGGCACGCCGTGGTCGCGGCGCAGGCGCTCGGCGAAGCCCACGTGGTCGGAGTCGCCGTGGGTCAGCACGACGCCGCGCACGTCGTCGAGGGTGCGGCCCATTGCGCGCAGCTCGGCCAGGAGCTCCGGCCAGAGACCGGCCGGCCGCGTTCCTCCTCGTGACGGCCCCCGCTCCCGGCATGCCCGTCGCCGCCCAGGAGTACCGCGACGCGGCGAGCGCCCGCCTCCTGGACCTCGCCGCGCAGCTGGCGGGCGAGGAGGACGCCCTCGAGGCGGCGCGCATGCTGACCGCCTGGGCGACGGGGTTCATTGGGATGGAGATCACCGGCGCCTTCACCCTCGGCGGCGACGTGGAGAGCGCCTGGCGCTTCGGGCTGGGGCGGATCGTCTCCGCGCTCGCTCCGGCCGCGTCGCGCTGAGCGCCGCCGCTCAGGCCCGGCGGAGCGCCGCCTCGTCCTCGAGGAACCGCGGACGGCACGCGACGATCCCGCTGACCAGCAGCACCGCCACTCCGGCGAACAGCAGCGCGTACGCGCCGCTCCAGTCCCCCTGCGCCTCGTAGAGCACGCCGATCAGCAGCGGGCCGAGGCAGGCGAGCCCGTAGCCGAGCCCCTGCGTGGCGCCGGAGAGGGTCGAGGAGCCGGTGGTCGTCCGCGTCCGCGCGTTCACGAGCGTCAGCGTCATCGGGAACGTGCTGACGCCGAGCCCGAGGCAGACCACCCACGCCACGGCTCCCTCCAGCGGAGCGACGACGAGGCCGGCGTATCCGACGGCGAGCAGCGCGCAGCACACCACCACGACCACGACCGGGTTGCGCATCCCCAGCGTCAGCGGCGGCACCACGAAGGCGGCGGCGAGGCCGAACACCGAGAACAGCGCCAGCAGCGCACCGCCCTGCGCCGGATCCGCGCCCGCGTCGACGAGGATCGTCGGCAGCCAGGTGATGATCCCGTAGGTGGGCAGACCGGTCATCCCGAGCATCAGCACCATCGCCCAGAGCAGCGGCGTGCGCCAGGCCCCGTCCACGCGGCCGCCGGCGGCGGCCGGAGCCGCCCCGCCTCCTCCGCGGGCCGCGAGCGCCGCCCAGAGCAGGCAGGCCGCGGCCGTCATCACGGCCCAGATCCCGATCGCCCAGCGCCACCCCGCCGTCGAGGCCAGCGGCACCGCGACCAGCGGAGCGACGAACTGGCCCACCTGCAGCAGCGCCAGGTAGAGCGAGCTGACCGTCTTGATCCGCTCGGCGAAGTACCGCTTCACGATCGGCACGATGAGCACGTTCGTGGTGCCCACGCCCGCGAAGGCGACGACGGTCGAGAGCACCAGAGCGACCGGGCTCGGGCTGAGCGCGCGGAGGGCGATGCCCAGTGTGGTCACCAGCGTCGCGATCGCGAGCGTGCGCTCCAGGCCGATCCGGCGCGAGACGGCCGCGGCGACGAAGCCGAAGACGGCGAAGGAGGCGGTGACGATCGTCCCCAGCGCCCCGTAGAGCGAGGGCCCGAAGCCGAGATCGGCGCCGATCGTGTCGAGCAGCGGGCTGAAGCCGGTGACGGCGGTGCGGAGGTTCAGCGCGGTGATCGCGATGGCGGCGAGGGCCAGGAGGGCGGTGGCGCGGAGCGTCGGTGCTGCGGTCATGGAGTCCCCGAGAGATAGGATGATGGGATGAATCCTGGCGAGTCTAGCCCCGCGGCGCCGTTCCAGCGCGAGAGCGTGATCGACCACGTCACGGCGCTGTTCCACGAGGAGATCCGCTCCGGCCGCTGGGCCGTCGGCGAGCGGATCCCGGTGGAGGCCGAGCTCGCCCGCTGGACCGGCGCCGGACGCAACTCCGTCCGCGAGGCCGTCCAGGCCCTCGTGCAGGCGGGCCTCGTGCGGCGGGAGCAGGGGCGCGGCACGTTCGTCACCGCGCGCTCGCAGCTCGCCGAGTCGCTGCGCCGCCGCATCCCGAGCGCCGCCCGCCGGGAGGGCCTCGAGCTGCGGTTCGCGATCGACGGGGCGACGGCCGCGCTGGCGGCCGAGCGCCGCACCGGGGAGGACGTCGCCGCCCTCCGCGCCCTGCTGGCCCGCCGGGCCCGCTCGTGGGAGGCGCCGGAGCTCGCCGAGCGGATCGCCGCGGACACCGCGCTGCACCGGGCCGTCGTCGTCGCGACCCACAACGACCTGTTCGTCGAGCTCTACGACGGCCTCACCGGCATGTTCGAGTCGGTGCTGGAGGAGGACGTCGTCGGCGAGGAGGACGTGCACGCCCGCCAGCACGCCGAGCTGGTCGAGGCGATCGCCGCGGGTGACGCCGAGGGGGCGCGGCGCCGGATCGAGGAGCTGCTCGCGCCGCTGCTGGCCGAGGCGCAGCACGACGTCTGAAGGGAATCCTCCGCGGCCGGCGGCGGACGGCACGCGCTCGAGGCCGGTTCCGTGCCGCCCGCCGAGAGGGATCAGCCCCGCGGACGACGGGTCGACCAGAGCGCCCACGCCACCAGTAGCGGCTGGAACGCGAGGCGCACGGCGCGCTTGCGGTCGGTGTCGAGGCCGAAGGCGCTCGTCCGCGTCACCCACTGCGAGACGTTGCCCGGGAAGATCGCGGTGAAGAAGGCGGCGGCCACGGCTCCGACCAGCGGCGCCCGTCGGCGCGCGAGCACCAGCGAGGCGCCCAGGCCGATCTCGACCACGCCCGAGGCGAGCACGACCGCGTCCTTGTCCAGCGGCACCCACTCGGGCACCTGCGCCTGGAACTCCTCCCGCTTGCGGGTGAGGTGGCTCACCCCCGCGAAGAGGAGGGCGGAGCCGAGGAGCACCTTGGCGCCGGTGCGGAGGAGGGACGGGGAGGAGGATGTCATGCGCTCCATCGTTCCCGATGCGGGCCGCCGCCGCCGCCGTGGCGCGGCCACTGCGCACGAACGTGCCAGTGTCGGAGGCGGCGCCTAGTCTGATCGCGTGACTGACCGCATCCTCGTCCTCACCACCGGTGGCACCGTCGACAAGGAGTACTCGCTCGCGGGCGAGCTCGAGATCGGCGCCCCGATGGTGCCGCGCCTGCTCGCCCCGGTGCTCACCACGCTCGAGTTCCGCGTCGAGGAGGTCCTCGCCAAGGACAGCCTCGAGCTCGACGACGCCGATCGGGCCCTCATCCGCGAGCGGGTGCTCGCCGCCGAGGAGGACCGGATCGTCCTCACCCACGGCACCGACACGATGACCGCGACGGCCGAGGCCCTCGGCGTCGTCCGCGATCGGGTGGTCGTCCTCACCGGCGCGATGCAGCCCGCACGGATGCTCGACAGCGACGCCGCGTTCAACCTCGGCACCGCGGTGGCCGCCGTGCAGCTGCTGCCGCCGGGCGTCTACCTCGCGATGAGCGGGCGGGTGCTGCCCGCCGGCTCCGTGGTGAAGGACCGGTCGATCGGGGTGTTCCTCCCGGCCTGAGCCGGACCAGGATCGACGGTCGCCCGCGGACGGGCTCCCGGCCGGACCGGCCTCAGGCCTCGGCGAGCTCCGTGGTGCAGGCCGCGCAGAGCCCGAAGACGTCCACGACGTGGTGCGCGTCCGTGAATCCGTTCTGCGAGGCGACCGAGCGCGCCCACTCCTCGACCTCGTCGGCCGCGATCTCGACCGTCAGCCCGCAGCGGCGGCAGATCAGGTGGTGGTGGTGCGTGCCCGGCGTGCAGGCGCGGTAGAGGCTCTCGCCCTCGGGCGACTGCAGCGAGTCGGCCTCGCCCTCCACGGCCAGGTCCGAGAGCGCGCGGTAGACCGTCGCGAGCCCGATCGGCGAGCCGGAGGCGTGCAGCGCACTGTGCAGGCCCTGGGCGCTGACGAAGTCCTCGCGACGCCCGAGAGCCTCGCGCACCGCCTCGCGCTGCCACGTGTTGCGCTTGACCACTGGACCACCTCCACTCCGCACGACCCGGGCCACGCTACCGCCCCCCGCCGACGGCGAGCCGGGAGCGCCGGACGCCCTTGCGGCCGATGATCCGGCAGACCGCGTAGATCGCGAACGAGATCGTCGTCACGTAGGGGCTGATCGGGATCGATCCGCCCAGCGCGAGCAGGATGCCGCCCACCAGCGCGCCGACGGCGAAGAGCACGCTCAGCAGCGGCACGATCACCGGCGAGGCGGAGAGGCGCAGCGCCGCGGCCGCCGGCGTCACCAGGATCGCGAGCACGAGCAGCGAGCCGACGATCTGCACCGAGACGGCGACCGCGAGGCCGAGCAGGAGCATGAACGCGATCGAGAGCGCCCGGGTGGGGATGCCGCGCGCGGCCGCCACGTCGGCGTCGACGCTCGCGAAGGTGAGGGGGCGCCAGATCAGCGCGAGACCGACGAGGACGACCACCGAGATGCCGATCAGCCACCCGAGCTGCGGGTCGTCGACCGCGACGATCTGACCCGTGAGCAGGCCGAACTTGTTCGCGCTGCGGCCCGGGTAGAGGGCCAGGCAGAGGATGCCGATGCCGAGTCCGAACGGCATCAGCACCGCGATGATCGAGTTGCGGTCGCGGGCGCGCGAGCCGAGCACGCCGATCAGGACCGCCGCGATCAGCGAGCCGACGATCGATCCCTCGACGACGCCGACGCCCAGCAGCAGCCCCGCGGAGGCCCCCGCGAACGAGAGCTCGCTGATGCCGTGGACCGCGAAGGCCATGTCGCGCGACATCACGAAGACGCCGATGAGCCCGCCGACCACTCCGAGGACCGCGCCGGCGATCACCGAGTTCATCAGGAGCGACAGCAGCGCTCCGTAGTCCGAGAAGTCGAAGATCTGCGACCAGACGTCCGTCACGACTGCCCCTCCTCGTGCTCGTGCACGTGCGAGTGGTCGGGTGCGCCGACCACGATGACCCGGCCCCGGGCGCGGATCACGTCGACGGGTGCATCGTAGAGCTCGCTGAGCACCTCCGAGCGCAGGACCTCGTCGGGGGTGCCGATCCGGAACCGGCCGCCGGCGAGGTAGAGCACGCGGTCCACCATGCCGAGCACCGGATTCACGTCGTGCGTGACGAAGAGGACGCCGAGGTTCCGCTCGCGGCGGTGCCGGTCGATCAGCTCACTGACCGCCCGCTGGTGGGCGAGGTCGAGCGCGATCAGCGGCTCGTCGCAGAGCAGGAGCGCCGGGTCGCCCGCGAGCGCCTGGCCGACGCGGACGCGCTGCTGCTCGCCGCCGGACAGGCTGCCGATGGGGGCGTCGGCGAAGGCGGTGGCGCCGACGGCCTCGAGCAGCGCGTCGACGGCCGCGCGCCGGGAGCGGGAGGGCAGGGGCAGGCCGAACCGGTGGCCGTCGATCCCGAGCCCGAGCAGATCGCGGGCGCGCAGCGGAGTGCCCTCGTCGGCGAGCTTCTGCTGCGGGATGTAGCCGATGCGCCGGTTGCCGCGGTGCACGGGCTCGCCGAGCACCTGCAGCTCCCCCGCGCTCAGCTGCTGCTGGCCGAGCACCGCGCGCAGGAGGCTCGTCTTGCCGGAGCCGTTCGCCCCGAGCACCGCGACGAACTCGCCGGCGCGCACGTCGAGGTCGACGCCGCTCCACAGCTCGCGGTCGCCGAAGCGGAGCCCGGCGCCGCGCAGCCGCAGCACGGACGCCGAAGGGCCCGCCTCCGGGGAGACGGGCCTGGTCGGGGAGTCGTGGCTCACTGGGAGAGGGCTCCCTCGATCGCGTCGAGGTTGGCGGTCATCCAGCCGGTGTAGTCGTCGCCCTCGGGCAGCGTCTCGGTGACGGGGACGGCCGGGATCCCGGCGGCCTTCGCGGCGTCGAGCACCGCGTCCGTCTGCGCGCCCTCGGTCTGCTCGTTGTAGATCAGCGCGTCGACGGCCTCGCCGGAGAACAGCGCCAGCGTCTCCTGGAGCGTGGTCGCGGGGACGTCGGTGCCCTCCTCGACCGCCTCGCTGAAGGCCTCGGGAGTCGCGTCGGTCAGGCCGAGCGCATCGGTCATGTACAGCGGGACGGGCTCGGTGATCGCGATGGAGCGGCCGGAGAGCGTGCCCTTCAGCTCGCCCTCGCGGGCGATCAGGGCGTCGAGCCCCTCGTCGAGTGTGGCGAGATTGGCGGAGTAGGCGGAGGCGTTGTCGGGGTCGAGCGCGGCGAGCTCGTCGCCGATCCGCCCCGCGACCTCCTTCATCACCGAGAGGTCGTACCAGACGTGCTCGTTGAACTCCGCGTGCTCGTGCCCGCCCTCCGACTCCTCCTCCTCCGCGTGGTCGTGGACGTCCTCCAGGCCGGCGATCACGGTGGCCGTGATGACGGGGGCCTCGGTGCCGGCCGCGCTGATCATGGTGTCGAGGAAGTGGTCGTAGCCGCCGCCGTTCTCGATCACGAGGGTCGCGCCGGACACGGCGAGCTGGTCGCGGGCGGTGGCCTCGTACTCGTGCGGGTCCTTGTCCGGGCTGTCGATGATGCTGGTCACCTCGACCAGGTCGCCGCCGATGCTCGAGACGAGGTCGCCGTAGACGTTCGTCGACGCGACGACCTTCACGATCCCGCCCGCGGCGGCGGCGGAGGAGCTGTCGGAGGCGCCGCCCGCTCCGGAGCAGCCGCTCAGGGCGAGCGCGGTGCCGCCGAGGAGGGCGGTGAGGGCGAGGAGGCGGGTCTTCACGGTGAGCCGATCTGGGTCAGGGGCCGGGCGGGTGCCCCCACGCTAACGGCTATTGATAACGATTGTCAAAATCGTGCGGAGGTTCCCGCCGGTCATCCGCGGACACACGCGGACACGGGGCGACACGCGCCTCGCTCCGAGCACCTCGCCCCTGGCACAGTCGCTGCACACCGCCCCCGACGAGACGAGGACACCGTGACCACCACCGCACCCACGACCACCGGCGCCGACGCCGCGACGACGATCGGCGCCGCCGCCGAGCACTGGACGGACGCACCCCGGCCCGACTCCCCCGACGCCTGGCTCGTCCGCGCCGAGGAGGTCGCCGCCGTGCTCGCGACCGACGCCCTCGAGCGCGACCGCGCCGGCGCCGCCCCCTTCGCCGAGGTCGCCCTGCTCAAGGCGGCCGGCCTCGTCACGCTGCTCGGGCCCGCCGAGCACGGCGGCGGCGCCCAGGAGTGGACCACCGCCCTCCGCGTCGTCCGCACCGTCGCGCGCGGCGACGGCTCGATCGGCCAGCTGCTCGGCTACCACTACCTCTGGGCCTGGGCGGCCCGCCTCGTGGGGACCCCTGAGCAGATCATCGCGGTCGAGCAGCTCGCGACCGAGGGGGACCTCCTCTACGGAGGCGCGGTGAACCCGCGCGACTCCGACCTCACCGTGCGGGAGGAGGGCGACGAGTTGGTCTTCACCGGCCGCAAGTCGTTCTCGACCGGCGGCGTGGTCAGCGACCTGACCGTGCTCGAGGGGGTGCTCGAGGGGACGGACACCCACCTCTTCGCGATCGTGCCCACCGATCAGGAGGGGATCGTCTTCGGCCGCGACTGGGACAGCCTCGGCCAGCGCCTCACCGAGTCCGGCTCCGTCGAGATCCGCGGCGTCCGCGTGCCGTGGGCGGCGGCGGCCGGCTTCGTCGACAAGGTCTACCGTCCGCTCGTCTACAACACCCTCAACGTGCCCGTCATCCAGCAGGTCTTCGCCGAGTTCTACCTCGGCATCGCGCAGGGAGCGCTCGAGCGCGCGGCGCAGTACACCCGCGAGCGCACCCGGGCCTGGCCGTACGGCGGCGACGACAAGGAGCGCGCCGGCGACGAGTGGTACGTGCTCGAGGGATACGGCGACCTGCAGTCCCGGCTCTGGGCCGACGAGGCGCTGATCGACGCGACGGGGGCCGCGCTCTCGGCCGCGCTGCACGCTCCGCGCGAGGAGCTGACGCCTCGGCGCCGCGGCGAGATCGCCGTGCGGATCGCCGCGGCCAAGGCGCGGATCGTGGAGGACGGCCTCGCGACGGCGACCCGCGTCTTCGAGCTGACCGGCGCCCGCGCCTCCGCGAGCTCGGTCGGACTCGACCTCTACTGGCGGAACCTCCGCACCCACTCCCTGCACGATCCGCTGCCCTACAAGCGCCGCGAGGTCGGCGTCTTCGCCCTGCTCGACACCGTCCCCGAGCCCAGCTGGTACACCTGATCGGCCGCGGGGCGCGTCCTGCTCCGGCGACGCGCCCCGCCCGCACGCCGCCCCGGCGTCGATCCGCGACAGGCCGGAGCGGAGCCCCGGGGTAGCGTGAGGGCCGAGCGGAGGGAGGACCGTGGCCGTCACGCTGCACGACGTCGCCCGCGCCGCCGACGTCTCGATCAAGACCGTCTCGAACGTGATCAACGACTATCCGCACGTGCGCCCGGCCACCCGCTCCCGGGTGCAGGCGGCCATCGCGCAGCTGGGCTACCGCCCCAACCTCTCCGCGCGGAGCCTGCGCCGCGGCCGCACCGGCGTGATCGGCCTCGCCCTGCCGGAGCTGAGCCTCCCCTACTTCGCCGAGCTCGCCGACAGCGTGATGCGCGCCGCCGACGAGCGCGGCCTGACGGTGCTGATCGAGCAGACCGGCGGCGACCCCGAGCGCGAGCGGAGCGTCCTGGCGAGCGAGCGCCGGCAGCTCACCGACGGCCTGCTCTTCAGCCCGCTGGGCCTCGCCGACGAGGACGCACTCGCGGTCGGCTTCCCCCTGGTGCTGCTCGGCGAGCGGATCTTCACCGGGCTGGTCGACCACGTCACCATGCAGAACACGGCGGCGGCGCACGCTGCCACCGCGCACCTGCTCGCCTCCGGCCGGCGCCGGATCGTGGCGCTCGGGACCCACCCCGACGCCGCCGTCAGCTCGGCGTCGCTCCGCCTCGAGGGCTACCACGCCGCGCTCGCCGAGGCCGGCATCGCCTACGACGAGCGGATGATCGGCGTCTCGGGCCCGTGGCGGCGCTCCGGCGGCGCCGAGGCGATGCGCCGCGTGCTCGCCTCCGGGCTCGACTTCGACGCCGTGTTCGCGCTCAACGACACCCTCGCGCTCGGCGCTGTCCGCGCGCTCCAGGAGGCGGGGGTCCGCGTCCCCGAGGAGGTGGCGGTGATCGGCTTCGACGACATCGACGAGGCGGGCTACTCCTCCCCCAGCCTCTCCAGTGTGGACTCGGGGCGCGACGAGATCGCGCGGACCGCGGTCGAGGTGCTGCAGGCCCGGATCGAGGGCACCCGCACCGGCCCGGGGACGCTCCACGAGGCGGCGTTCACCGTGGTCGCCCGGGAGTCGACCGCGGGCCGTCCGATCGCGGAGGACCCGTCGGTCGGCCGGGCGTCGGCCGGGGCCTAGGCGCAGGTCCCGCTGCCGCAGATCTCGCGGCGGATCCACGCGCCCGCGTCCGCGACGGCCAGCTCGCCGCGGCGGAGGAGCCGGCTCCACTCCACGGCCCGCGTCGTCAGCCGGTCGTCGGCCGAGCCGCGGACGTCGCCGCCGACGGTGCGGAGGAACAGGTGCGCGAGCGGGCCGCCGAGGTACAGCGTGGCGCCCGCGACGCCGGCGAAGTGGCGGGCCTGGCCGCGGGTGCCGTCGTCGTAGGGGCGGCGGAAGCCCTTCCCCCGGACCCGGTTGCGGCCGCCGTGCGCCAGGTCGAGGGCGCCGAGCGGGGCGCTGCGGATGCCGGCGACGTCCTTCGCGACGGCCGCGAGGAACGCGCGCGGGCGGGGATGCGACGCCGCGAGGGCGTCGGCGCGGTCGGCGAGCTCGGAGCAGGCGTCGGTGACGGCATCGGAGGAGGGCACCCGCCCAGTCGAGCACAGGTGCGCTGAGCGGCGGCGGGGAGGGCCGACGCGCGAGGAGGTCGGCCGACCTCGGCAGCGGCACGCAGCGAGGCGGGTGGGCCCGTGCCGCTCTTGACAGCAGCGGAGGCGGGGCAGACCATCGTGTACAACGTTAGAAAGACCGCTCGCCGCCGAGCCCGCTGCGGGAGCCCGAAGCCCGAAAGGCCCTCATGACCGACGCCCCCGCCGCCACCGCGCGCATCAGCCTCGACCCCGCCGCGGTCGTCGCACCCGTCACTCCGCGCCTCTTCGGCTCGTTCGTCGAGCACCTCGGCCGCTGCGTGTACGACGGCATCTACGAGCCCGGCCACCCCGCCTCGAACGAGGACGGCTTCCGCCTCGACGTGGTCGAGCTGGTCAAGGAGCTGGGCACCACGACGATCCGCTACCCCGGCGGCAACTTCGTCTCGGGCTACCGCTGGGAGGACGGCGTCGGCCCGCGCTCCGAGCGCCCCCGCCGCCGCGACCTGGCCTGGCACTCGCTCGAGACCAACGAGGTCGGGCTGGACGACTTCGCGAAGTGGGCGGAGCTGACCGGCAGCGAGATCATGTACGCCGTCAACCTCGGCACCCGCGGCGTCCTCGAGGCGCTCGACGTCCTCGAGTACGCCAACGGACCGGCCGGCACCGCTCTCGCCGACCAGCGCATCGCCAACGGCGGGACCGAGCCCTACGACATCCGCATGTGGTGCCTCGGGAACGAGATGGACGGCCCCTGGCAGGTCGGCCACATGAGCGCCGACGACTACGGCAAGCTCGCCTCCCGCACCGCCAAGGCCCTCAAGATCGCCGACCCCTCGCTCGAGCTGGTCGTCTGCGGCTCGTCGAGCTCGTCGATGCCGACCTTCGGCGAGTGGGAGCGCGTGGTCCTCGAGCACGCGTACGACGACGTCGAGTACGTCTCGTGCCACGCCTACTACCAGGAGTACGACGGAGACCTCGGCTCCTTCCTCGCCTCCTCCCTCGACATGGAGTACTTCATCGCGACCGTCGCGGCGACCGTGGACCACGTGAAGTTCAAGCTCAAGAAGACGAAGGACATCAAGCTCTCCTTCGACGAGTGGAACGTCTGGTACCTCGAGGAGTGGCAGGCCAAGGAGAAGGCCGACGCCGAGGGCGACCAGAGCACCCGCGAGTGGGCCTACGCCCCGCGCCTGCTCGAGGACGTCTACTCCGTCGCCGACGCCGTCGTCCTCGGCAACCTGATGATCACGCTGCTGAAGAACTCCGACCGGGTCACCTCCGCCTCCCTCGCGCAGCTCGTCAACGTGATCGCGCCGATCATGACCGAGCCGGGCGGAGCCGCGTGGCGCCAGACCACGTTCTTCCCGTTCTCGACCACCGCGCGCCTGGCCTCCGGCTCGGTGCTGCGCCCCCGGATCGACGCGGGGACCTACTCGACCGCCCGTCACGGCGACGCTCCGCTCATCGACTCCGTCGCCACCGTCGACGAGGGCCGCGCGGCCGTCTTCCTGGTGAACCGGTCGCAGACGGAGCCGATCGAGGTCACCGTCGACGTCAGCGGCCTCGGAGTCTCGAGCATCGCGGAGGCGCTGGCCCTGTTCGACGAGGACCCCTACGCGAAGAACACGCGTGACGACCAGAACCGCGTGCGCCTGCGCGAGGCCACGGCGACGCTCGAGGACGGCGTGCTGACGCTGACCCTCCCGCCCGTCTCGTGGACGGCGGTCGCGCTCACGGCGTAGCGACGTCCGACCCGCGGGACCGCGTCCGGCTTCCCGGAGCCGCGCGGACCCGCGGGCCCCGTCGGGAACCGTCCCGGCTCAGGCCGCGGGCCACAGCGGGGAGGAGGCGCTCGAGCTGGTCCGCGAGGTCGTCCGCCACCCCCACGAGTACGTGGCGGGGATCGGGCTCGACAACCTCGAGACGGCGGGTCCGCCCGAGCGCTTCGCCGACGCCTACCGCCTCGCCGGGGAGGCCGGCCTGGGCCGGACCGCCCACTCCTCCGAGCACGCCCCGACCGCGGCCAACACGACGACCTGCCTCGATCTGCTGGGCTGCGACCGGATCGACCACGGCTACTTCGTCCTCGAGGACCCCGCCGTCGTCGAGCGCGTCCGCGAGCAGGGCGTCGTGTTCACCGTCGCCTCGACGACCTCGCGCCGCTCCTGGCGGCCCTGGCGGCGCGCGTCCATCCGGGCGATGCTCGACGCGGGACTGCGGGTCGTGCCGTGCTCCGACGATCCCAGGATGTTCCCGACCACGCTCGCCGACGAGTACCGTCTCGCCGCCGGCCCGATCGGCGCGACCGCCGCTCAGCTGCGCGCGATGGCGCTCACCGGAGCGGAGGCCTCCTGGCTGCCCGCCGACGAGAAGGAGAGTCTGCGCGCGTCGTTCGCCGCGGAGCTGGACGCGCTGGACGCGGAGTTCGGGCTCGTCTGAGGCCCGGGACGCGACGGGCTCCCCGCCCTGACAGAGTGGACGGATGAGCCCCCTCCCCGATCCCCTGGCCTTCGACCTCGAGGCGCTGCGCCGGGAGGTGCTGCCGGACGACGGGGGCGAGGTCGACGACAGCATCCCCGCGCTCGCGGACGCCGACCCGGGACTCTGCGCGATCGCGCTCGTCCTGCCCGACGGGTCCGTCCGCGCGAGCGCCGACGCGGAGTCGGGGTTCAGCATCCAGTCGGCCGTCAAGCCGTTCCTGTTCGCGCTCGCGCTCCTCGACACCGGCGGTGACGCGCTCGACCGCGTCGGCATCGAGCCCACCGGCGAGGCCTTCGACGCCCTCAAGCTCGAGAGCGGCACCGGGCGTCCGCCGAACCCGATGGTCAACGCGGGAGCGCTGCTGACCGCCGCCCTGGTCGACGGGGGCGACGCCGACGGCCGGAGCGAGCGGATCCTCCGCGGCCTCTCCGCCTTCGCCGGCCGCCCGCTCTCCGTCGACGAGAGCATCGCCGCCGACGAGCACCTCCTCGGCGACCGGAATCACGCCCTCGCGCACCTGATGCGCGCGGAGGGCACCCTGCACCGCAGCGCCGACGACGCCGTCTCCGCGTACGCCCGGGCGTGCGCCGTGCTGGTCGACGTCCGCGACCTGGCCGCGATGGGCGCGACGCTCGCGTTCGGCGGCGTGCACCCGGGGACCGGCGAGCGGGTCGTGCCGGCCTCGGTCGCGCGCGACGTGGTCGCGGTCATGGCGACGTGCGGCGTCTACGACGGCTCGGGCCGCTGGATGCGCGCGGTCGGCGTCCCCGCCAAGTCGAGCGTCTCGGGCGCCCTCGTCCTCTCCGCTCCCGGTCGCCTCGGCGCCGCCGTCGTCAGCCCGCCGCTGGACCCCCAGGGCACCAGCGTCCGCGGCGCCCGCGTCGCCGCCCGCCTGAGCGACGCCCTCGCCCTGCACTCCTTCGCCGTCTCCCCCCGCTGACCGCTGCCGTTCCCCCGCTCTCCCCGCTCCACGAAACGCCCCACCTCGTACAGCCGACCGCGGAACGGATGACGACGAAGGAGGAATCCGCCCGATCGAGCACCGCCCAGCTCACCGCCGAATCGCGTTCCAGCGATTCGCCGTAGCGGTACGCTCCCCGCTCCACGAAACGCCCCACCTCGGACAGCCGACCGCGGAACGGATGACGACGAAGGAGGAATCCGCTCAATCGAGCACCGCCCGCTCAGTCGAGCAGCAGCGCCGGTTCCTCCAGCACGCTGGCGACGTCGGCGACGAAGCGGCTGACGACGTCGCCGTCGACGACGCGGTGGTCGAAGGAGCCGCCGACCGTGGTGACGAAGCGGGGGCGGACCTCGCCGTCGACGACCCAGGGCTTCTGCTTGATCGTGCCGAGGGCGATGATCGCGACTTCGCCGGGGTTGAGGATGGGGGTGCCCGTGTCCATCCCGAACACGCCGATGTTGGTGATGGTGATGGTGCCGTTCTGCATGTCGGCGGCGGTGGTCTTGCCGTCGCGGGCGTCGAGGGTGAGCTTCTCGAGGGCCTGCGCCAGTTCGAGGAGGCTCATCGACTGGGCGTCCTTGACGTTGGGGACGAGCAGTCCGCGCGGGGTGGCCGCGGCGATGCCGAGGTTGACGTAGTGGCGGACGACGATCTCGGTGTCGGTCCAGGCGGAGTTGACGGTGGGGTTGCGGCGGACGGCCCAGATGATGGCCTTGGCCATGATGAGCAGCGGCGAGACCTTGACGCCGGCGAAGTCGGGCGAGTTCTTGAGGCGCTTGACGAACTCCATGGTGCGGGTCGCGTCGACGTCGACGAAGACGCTGACGTGGGGCGCGGTGAACGCGCTCGTCGACATCGCGGCGGCGATCGCCTTGCGGACGCCGCGCACGGGGATGCGCTCCTCGCGGTCGTCGCCCCAGGCGGGGGTCTGGATGTTGCGGAAGACGCTGGCCTGGGAGGCGTGGCGGATGACGTCGTCGCGGGTGACCTCGCCGGCGAGGCCGGTGGCCTGCACCTCGAGGAGGTCGACGTCGAGGTCCTTCGCGAGCTTGCGGATCGGCGGCTTCGCGATGACGGGGAGCGCGGCGGCGGCCGGCACGGAGGCGGGCCGGGATCGCGGGCACCTCGGAGCCGATCGAGCCGGCTCCGGCCTGGACGGTGATGATCGCGGTGCCGACGTCGACCGTCTGGCCCTCGTCGACGAGCACGTCGACCACGGTGCCGCTGAACGGCGAGGGGAGCTCGACGAGCGACTTGGCGGTCTCGATCTCGACGAGGACCTGGTTGACGGCCACCTCGTCGCCGACCTTGACCTTCCAGGCCACGATCTCGGCCTCGGTGAGACCCTCGCCGACGTCGGGGAGGAGGAACTGCTCTGTCATCGGGGGGACTCCTGTGGGCTCGTGCGGGCGGATGTCGCGCGCGTCAGTACGCGAGCGAGCGGTCGACGGCCTCGAGCACGCGGTCGACGTCGGGGAGGAAGAGCTTCTCGACCTTGGCGGGCGGGAAGGGGGTGTCGAAGCCGGCGACCCGGAGGACCGGCGCCTCCAGCGAGAAGAAGGCGCGCTCGGTGACGGTCGCCGCGATCTCGGAGCCGAGGCTCACGTTCGCGGACGCCTCCTGCGCGACGACGAGCCGGCCGGTCCTGCGGACCGACGCGAGCAGCGGCTCCCAGTCGATCGGGGAGAGCGAGCGCAGGTCGACGACCTCGACGCTCGTGCCCTCCTCGCCCGCGAGCTCGGCGGCCTGGAGGAGGACCGCGACCATCGGGCCCCAGCCGACCAGCGTGACCTCCGTGCCCTGGCGGACGACGCGGCTGGCGTGCAGCGGCGCGGCGGAACCGCTGAGGTCGACGTCGCCCTTGGGCCAGTAGCGGCTCTTGGGCTCGAAGAACATGACGGGGTCGTCCGAGGCGATGGCCTCCTGGATCATCCAGTAGGCGTCGTTGGGAGTCGACGGGCTGACCGCGCGCAGGCCCGCGGTGTGCGCGAAGTACGCCTCGTTGCTCTCCTGGTGGTGCTCGACCGCTCCGATGTGCCCGCCGTAGGGCACGCGGATGACGACGGGCATGGTGATCGCACCCTCGTGGCGGTTGGTCATCTTGGCCAGCTGCGAGGTGATCTGGTCGAACGCCGGGTAGATGAACCCGTCGAACTGGATCTCGCAGACCGGGCGGAAGCCGCGCATCGCGAGCCCGATCGCAGTGCCGACGATGCCGGACTCGGCGAGCGGCGTGTCGAGCACGCGCTTCGCCCCGAACTCGGCGTGCAGGCCCTCGGTGATGCGGAAGACGCCGCCCAGGGGGCCGATGTCCTCGCCCATCAGGAGGACTCGGTCGTCCTGCGTCATCGCGCGGCGGAGGCCGGCGTTGAGCGCCTTGGCCATGGACATGGACTCGAGCTGCGACCCGGTGAGGGGCGGCTGCGCGGCCGTCGTGCTGGTGTCGATCGTCATCACTCGCCTCCGAACGATTCTTCGTAGCGCTGCAGCCACGCCTTCTGCTCCTCGACGAGCACGTGCGGCTCCGAGTAGACGTGGTCGAACATGACGCCCGTGGGTGGGACCTCGAGGGCGAGGAGGCGGCGGCGAATGTCGGACGCGAAGTCCTTCGCCTCCTCGTCGACCTCGTCGAAGAAGGACTGCTCCACGCCCTCGCTCCGCAGGAACGCGGCGAAGCGGGTGATCGGGTCCTTCGCGACCCACGAGGCGAGCTCGTCGTCGGTGCGGTACTTCGTCGGGTCGTCGCTCGAGGTGTGCGCGCCGATCCGGTAGGTCAGCGCCTCGATGAACTGGGGACCGCCGCCGGAGCGCGCGTCCTGCAGGTGCTTGGCGGTGACCGCGTAGCTCGCGAGCACGTCGTTGCCGTCGATCTGCACGCCGGGGATGCCGAAGCCGGAGGAGCGGAGGTAGAGGGGGCTGCGCGACTGCGTGGCCACGGGGACCGAGATCGCGTAGTGGTTGTTCTGGAGGAAGAAGACCTCGGGAGCCTGGTAGCTCGCGGCGAAGACCATCGCCTCGCTGACGTCGCCCTGGCTGGAGGCGCCGTCGCCGAAGTAGACGACGACGGCCGCGTCCTTCTCGGGGTCGCCCGTGCCGGTCGCTCCGTCGAGGGTGAGGCCCATCGCGTAGCCGGTCGCGTGCAGGGCCTGCGAGCCGAGCACCAGCGTGTAGAGGTGGAAGTTCCCGTTCGTCGGGTCGGTCGGGTCCCAGCCGCCGTGCGTCGTGCCGCGCAGGAGCGCGAGGACGCCGAGCAGGTCGATGCCGCGGATCTTGCCGACGACGTGCTCGCGGTAGGAGGGGAACACGTGGTCCTGCGGGCGCATCGCGAACGCGGAGCCGACCTGCGCCGCCTCCTGCCCGTGGCTCGGGACCCACAGTCCGAGCTGGCCCTGGCGCTGCAGGTTCGCGGCCTCGGTGTCGAAGCGGCGGACCACCGCCATCTCGCGGTAGAAGGAGCGGTGCTGCGCCTCGTCCACCCCGTCGAGGTAGGAGGCGTACTGCTCGGCCGCGGGGGTCGGCGAGAACCGCCCGTCCGCGGAGAGGAACTGGACAGTCGGCGACTCCGTGCTGGTGGCTACCACCCGACTAACCTATCCGTCTCGCGGGGTGGCCCTCGGGGAGGGAAGCCACAATCTCGGCCGCCGCGCTGAGGAGCTTGTCGACAGAGCGCGCCTCGCCGACGGAGACGCGGATCCCCTCCGGCGGGAACGCGCGGACCACGACCCCGGCGCGCTCGAAGACCTCGGCCGCCCGCGCCGTGTCCTCGCGGGTGTCGAACCAGAGGAAGTTCGCCTGCGGCTCCGGGATCGTCCAGCCCTGGTCGAGCAGCGCCCGCCAGAGGTCGTCGCGGAGGCGGGTGATGCGGTGGACGCGCTCGAGGAGCTCCTCGCGGTGCTCGAGGGAGGCGACCGCCGCGGTCTCGGCGAACCGGGTGACCGAGAGCGGGATGGCGGTGGAGCGGGCGGCGTCGAGGATCCGCGCGTGGCCGATCGCGTAGCCGACGCGGAGGCCGGCGAGGCCGTACGCCTTGGAGAAGGTGCGGGCGATCACGAGGTTCGGGTAGCGGCCGAGCAGGCGGGTGCCGTCCACGGCCCGCTCGTCGTCGACGAACTCGGCGTACGCCTCGTCGAGGAGCACGAGGACGTCTCCCGGGACGCGCTCGAGGAGCGCCTCGACGTCGTCGGCGGTCGCGACGGTGCCGGTGGGGTTGTTGGGGCTGCAGACGATCAGCAGGCGGGTGCGCTCGGTGACGGCCTGCGCCATGGCGTCGAGGTCGTGGGTGTCGTCGGCGCGCAGCGGCACGCGCACGCTGGTGGCGCCCGCGGTCGTGACGAGCGAGGGGTAGGCCTCGAACGAGCGCCAGGCGTAGACGACCTCGTCGCCCGGGCCCGCCGCCGCGGTGATGAGCTGGGCGATGACCGCGACGGAGCCGGCTCCGACGATCACCTCCTCGATCGGGACGCCGTACTCCGCGGCGAGCGCTGTGCGCAGGGCGGTCGCCGCCGCGTCCGGGTACCGGTTGAAGTCGTCCACCTCGCGGACCCGCGCGAGCACGGAGGGCAGCGGGTCGAACGGGTTCTCGTTGGAGGAGAGCTTGAAGGCGTCGGCGGCGGCCGCGCGGCCCTGCTTGTAGGCGGGGAGCGCCAGGATCTCGGGGCGGAGGCGGACGGGAGGCTCCTGCTGGTCGGTCACCCGCCCCATGCTAGGCGGCGCGGCGGCGGGCGCCCCGCCGTTCCGCGCGCGCCGTCCCCCGCCCTCGACGGGTGTGCGCCGGGCCCCCTTCCCACCGGTCGAGCGCCGTGGGTGCGGCCCGGAGGTGCGGCCGACCCGGGTCTCGGATGCGCGAACCGCCCCGCTGACCGGCGCCCACGGCGGCCGTCCCCCGATTAGGGTGCAGTGATGCGGAGTCGAGGGCGAGCCGAGCGGCGCGGGGGTGCGCGCCCGCTCCTCCGGGGCGCCACGGCCGCGATCGCCCTGCTCGTCGCCGCCGGCGCGCTCACCGGATGCACGCCCTCCGCGGAGGGCACGCAGGCGACCCCGACTCTCCGCGAGACGTCCATCGACGTCGCCGCGCCTCCGGCCTACACCGCCGCGCGCGAGGCCGGCCTCGCGCGCGGCGGTGTAGGCCGGAGGCGCGGCGACGTCGATGGAC